>NZ_JBFUGA010000103.1:0-20019 GCF_056403155.1 Methylobacterium sp. P3_A11 | reverse complement strand
CCTCAAGGACGCGACCGTCAAGCGCTACCACTACGACAGCCACGACCAACTGCGGGAACACCTCGCCGCTTTCCTGGATGCCTACAACTTCGCCCGGCGGCTCAAGACCCTACGCGGCCTCACGCCATACGAAGCGACCTGCCGAGCCTGGGCAGACGACCCAGGCCGGTTCAGATACGACCCAACCCATCTCACCTCGGGACTGAACACCTAGCGTACCGCCAAATCATCGGCATCTGCCTCGGAAAGTTTTGCAGCAACTCGGTTCTCGTCTTTTTCACGACCTGGTTCTTGACGTTCCTGATCGAGGAACGGAAGATGACGATCATGAAGGCCGGCTTCTACCAGATGCTGCCCTTCCTCGGCGCGACAGCCGGGATCCTGGTCGCCGGTCTATTGTCCGACCTCCTGATCCGGCGTGGCTTCAGCATGTCGAGCGCTCGAAAACTTCCCCTCATCGTGGGCAGCTTCCTCGCGTCCAGCATCGTACTCGTGAACTTCATCACCTCAGACGCCGGGGTGATAGCGATCCTGACGTTGTCGTTCTTCTCCCAAGGGGTCGCGGCGTCATCCTGGACGGCCGTCTCCGAGGTCGCGCCCCGGAGGTACATCGGTTTGGCAAGCGGCATCACCAGCCTCGCGGCGAACTTGGCCGGCGTCACTACGCCGCTCGTGATCGGTTACGTCCTGCATGCGACGGGATCGTTCTACTGGGCGCTGAATTTCATCGGCGCGGTTTGCATCTGCGGCGCGCTATCCTACTCGATCATTGTCGGGCCGTTGAAACGCATTGAACTTGAGTAATAGGTGTCAAAATCGCCTGAATTGCCTCCTAGGCTCCTCACGAAGGGTCGCCTCAGACTCTTCTCGGACCTTAAGAAGGGCTGCTTAATGCCCGCCCGCTCACCCTAAAATGACGGAGTTCGGCCGTAAGCGGAACGGCAGCTTCGGAGTTAGCCAACCGCAAAAACGGACGGACCGTTAACGACCCTGGCCAGCTGTGAGGACCGCCAGGCGTGTCCTCACAGCGGGGGTACATGATTGCGATACGAGGATGCGAACCGGCTGCTCGTCAGGCAGCTTGGCGAGCCAGCTCGGAAGCATGGTCGATCGCGGCGATGACCTCTGTCGGTGCTAGATGCTGGATCATGTGGCCCATCCCGGGCACGACGATGAGGTCACTGTCGGGTAGCTCGCTGTGCAGGCGCTTCGACTGCCGGTCGACGTCGGCGATCTGATCGTCTCCGCCCACGATTATCACCACCGGGAGCTTCAGGTCTCGATAGTGGCTCTGAAGCTCGACAGTCACCGGTGTCATGAGCGCGGCGTCCTCCGCTGAGGCCCGTAGCTGCACCGGCCGCAGCATCATGGCTTTCGGAAACTGGCGGTCGAATCGTTCTGGTATGGCGGCAGGCGCGAACATGGCCTTGATCAACGCGGGTTGCAGGATCCGGCCGACCAAGGGCGAAACGGTGTGGCGCATCAGGTCGCCAATGCCGGGGATCGCCACCGGGGACGAGAGCATGACGTCAGCGCGCAGCGTTGGGTAATAGTATCCGGAGGCCAGGACCAAGCTGCGGACGAGCTGCGGAGCCTGAAGCGCGAGGGCGACCGCGACCAGTGCCCCCCAGGAATGCCCGAGCACGATGGCCTGCGAGACACCGAGCTGCTGAAGCGCTTTCTGGAACAGCGTGGCGTGGGCACGCGGCGTCCAGAGGCCGCGCGGGCGGTCGCTGTAGCCGTAGCCGGGCCGGTCGATGATGATGACGCGGTAGCGCTTCACGAGTTCGTCGACGATGCCGCTGACCAGAAAATCCTGGATCATCATGCCGTTGCCGTGGATCAGCACCAGCGGCTCGCCGCGACCGCGCTCAACGTAGTGCAGCCTAACCCCGTCGACGGTCAGGAATTGGCCGATCGGTGGGGTCTCACGCTCGGCCTCACGCGACTTTGAGGCTGCGTAGAGCGCGGAGGCGGCGAGCGCGGCCGCGGACCCGATCAGCGTCGGTCCGAGCCAACGGCCGGTGGAGGACTGGCGTGTCATGAGATAATCCAAGTCGTTGGCGGGACATGCTCCTCGATCAATCGGATCGCTTGGAAGCCATGCAGTGCGGGTGGCGCGTTGAACGCCGAGCCGGAAGAGTCTGCGCCGCTCTACGGCAGCGCGCCGATCATGCCCTTGGCATGGGTCATCGTGTCCTCACACGCCCGTTGATGACCCTCGCGATCTTCCACGGCGGCTCGCCTGCGAAGTCGACGTGCGTCGGCGACGTGCGCCGACGTGGGGATCATCGCGGCGTCGCTGGGCTCGCTCGTCGGAGCTGTCGCGAGGGCTTTTGGCGAATGGCTGCTGCGGATCGTGTGGCCGTCCTGGAGGCCGGCTACGTGAACAGCACCGGCGCTGTCGAGACGGCGTTCGATCGTCTCGATCTGCTCGGCACAGGAACTGGCTCGAGCAGGCACTTGGATGAGGCCGAGCAGAAGGGCCGCGACCCCGAGAGAGAGTGCGAAGCGCATGAGAGGTTCCTTTGTACCGCGAGGTGCTGAACCCTCGTCGCTCTGTTCGAGCGGCTGGTAGCGCGATCACGGATCGGCATTGGGATGCCCACGCGGCCGATGAGTGATCGCAAAGATTGCTGCGGTGCAAAATAACAACTGCTGGATCTTGTGAACGATCCCTCGCGATCGACGAAAGATCTGGAGCTGAGCGCGGGATCCCCAGCGCCCCGGTCGGCAAAGCGTTCTTCAAAGGCCATCATCAGACCGGACCGTGCAGTCGAACGTGTCGCGCATATCCACCGAACGATGGCGAGACGCTGCCGCAGAACGTGGCCAGCCAGGAGCGTTGGGCCGAACGCCGCTTAGCGAGCCGGGGGGCGATCCTTAAGCCGGGCGGAAACCCATGTGCCCCAGATGCGCATCGCGGCCACGATGGGCGTCGTTCGGGCCATTCCGTCCAGAAGCTCATGCCGACGGAGGTGCAAGGCTCAGATCGAGCTGTGCGCTCTTGGTATCTCGTCCCATCCGACAATCGAGGACACGCAGCACGGGCGTGACTGTGACGCCGTGCATCAGGATGGAGATCAGCACCGTCAGGCCGGCGGTCGCCCACAGTAGGTCCATCCGTTCGAACCTGGCCTGCCCGAACGCATAGGACAGGTAGTACATGGTTCCGAGCCCCCGAATCCCGAAGAAGCTCACCACCGCGCGATCTTCCCTGGAGCGGCCACTTCCCAGGAGGCGAGCCATCCGCTCAGAGGTCGAACGACCCGGAGCGCGATCAGGGTGAACGCGGCGGCCGGCCATGTCAGTGCATGGAGCAGCCCTCCGCCCACGAGCGCCGCACCAAACACGACCAGCAGCACCATCGTCAGGAGGCGTTCAAGCTCCTCCGCGTAGTCGTGCATCTTGCGATGGTAGTCATGCCCGCGACTGGACGAGCGCAGGGCCAGCGCCGCGGCGAATGTCCGCCGTCAGCACTTCTGAGACAGATTGAGAGTCTTCACGAACGGAGGATGGCTGGTTTGGACTTGCTTCAGTTCAGTGGAGAGCGGTTTGGTGGGCGATGCCCCTCTCGAACTGGGTGGGGCTTGTGAAGCCGAGTGCCGAGTGACGGCGTCGGGGATTGTAGAAGCCATCGATGTAACGGGCCAGCGCGTCGATAGCCTCGGCTCGCGTCTGGAACGCGGTGCGCCAGACCAAAGGGCACGTCGCAACGCAGCCAGCGCAAGTTCCTTGTGAAGGCGATCGCCCACCGCCCAGCCCACGACCCGTCGGGAGTACAGATCGAGGACCACCGCCAGGTACAGCCAGCCCGGTACAGCCAGCCCTCCCGCGTCCAGACGTAGGAGATGTCCGCGCCCCATTTTCGATCCGGCCCCGCCGCCGTGAAGTCCTTGGCGCGCCGGTTGGGGGCGACTGGAACGGCAGGGCCGCTGTCCGTGGTGCGCCGGAAACGGCGCGGCTGGCGGGCCTTGAGCCCGTTCTCCCGCATCAGCCGGGCCACGCGCCGCCGGCCTGCCGCCAAGCCCTGCTCGCGCAGCTCGTGGGTCATGGGCGGGCTGCCATACGTCTCGTGCGAGAGCGTGARGGCGGASCGGACGTGGGCAAGCAGCACGAGAGCCTCGCGCTGCCGCGTCGATGCCGGGCGGTTCTTCCAGCCGAAATAGCCGCTCGGGCTGACGGCGAGGACCTTGCACAGGCTCGCGACGGGGAAGTCCTTCYTCGCCGCGTCGATGACGCGGAATCTCATCGACTTCCCTCCTTGGCGAAAAAAGCTGTGGCCCGCTTCAGGATCTCCCACTCCTGGCGCAGCACCTCGTTCTCGCGACGTAAGCGCTTGAGCTCGGCGGCCATGTCCTCCTGCCGATCGGCCGGCGGGTGATCCATCTCCCGCTCACGCCGGCCCTCGATCCAGTTACGCAGCGTCGAGAGCCCGACGCCGAGATCGGCGGCCACCTCCCGGCGGGACCGCCCGCTCGTCTGCGCTCATCGCACCGCCTCAGCGCGAAACTCAGGGGTAAAGGTCTGCTTCCGGTCCGCCATCGGAAACCCCCTCCTTCAGGAAAAGAGCTCTCCACTTTCTCGAAGCAAGTCCAAACTCCGGTTGTGGCGCTGCCGTGGAGAACCTGTCGCTGTGCCCGTCCCTCCATGCGGCAACATTCGTGTCACCACGCGGCGAGACCAAACCGCTAGCGTTGGGCAGGAAGGCTGAGAGGAAAGGTCAACTCTGTGGTGCCGTTCGCCATCAGCATCTGGGCGGGAGGAGGCGCATACGGGCCGGCGGCTTTGACAGCAGCGACCGCGCGCTCGTCGAGGCTGCGGGATCCAGAACTCCTCTCGACTTCCACCATCAGCACGGAGCCGTCCTCGGCAACGCGAACCCGGACTTCGATCGTCATTGAGCGGCTCTTCTGTCGCCGCGGAGTGCGGGAGCGGTCGGCCGCGTCGATCTTCGCGAGCACGGACGAGAGCCAGCGCTGAACCCCGAGCGGCGCTCTGGCCTCACTTGGAGCGACTGAGCCAAGGAGGCCGAGGGAGAGCGAAGCGGTAAGGAGTAGCAAGCGGAGGGGCATCGTGGTCACATTCAGAGAAGGCCGAGCGGCCGCGTATCTGCCCTGAGAAGAGAGCGGCGGCAGGGCCGGGGGATGACCATTTCCTGGCACCTATCATTTCTGCTCCAAGCCAACGCGGCATTTGAACGAGTGCGGCGAATACAAGTTCACCCGATCGATGGGTCTGACTTGAATATTTTCCTCACCAATGTGGCAACATCGCGCGCCAGATCTGTGGCTGTTGCATGGCTTTTCGCCATATTGCGTCGCACCATACTGCCGTCACATTCCAAGATATTTTGCCGACCCGTTAGATAACAACGGGAATGTAGTAATGTTGTCTTGTGCGCGCCTTGCTCTCCTGGCTCTCGCCGCGACTGGCTGTGTCGCGGCCTCAGGTGCCGAAGCGGCTACTGCGATGCGGACGCAGGCGGGTGTGGCCTCCTGGTATGGCCCGGGTTTTCACGGTCGGACGACGGCCAACGGCGAGCACTTCAACACGCACGCGCTCACAGCCGCCCACCGCACGCTGCCCTTTGGCACGAAGGTGCGGGTGACCAACAAGAGCAACGGCCGCTCCGTGGTGGTGCGCATCAACGACCGTGGCCCCTATGTCGGCGGCCGCGTGATCGACCTCTCCGACGCTTCGGCTCGTGCGCTCGGCATGTCCGGCCTCGCCAAGGTCAGCCTTGCACGCATGTAAGTCGCGAGCGGTCTCGACCAGCGGCAGCGCGCTTCGGCGCCGCAGCATCCGACTCGGCCGAGCGGCACTGCAGGCCGCCAGCGTCGCATCAACTCCTGATCAGAGCGGCGCTGCCTCCTCTCAGGTGCAAGTGTTCTTACCCTTCATCTCTGGCCGTCCATTCTGGCGGGCGGCGGCTTCGACCTGTTCGGCAGTTTGGGACTGCTGCTCGGTGTCTGCGCCGGGCTGATGCCCAGCCGCACACTGATCCTGCTCACGTCCGCCGCCTGTAGCGGCAGCTTCGGCTTGCACTACTTAGGCGTGGGCTCCGCCACAGGTATCGCCATGGGCGCGATCTCGCTCGTGCAAAGCCTGGCTGCGGCTCGCTTTGGCGGTACAACTCAGCCTGCATCGCTGAAAGCCGTGCTTTGCGCCAAACCTTCTCGCGGCCCTCGTTCCGGTCGTGGTCACGTGGAACGGCTGGCCGTCGCTCTGTGCCGGCGCTGGCACCCTGTTCGCGACGTCTGCCCGGCTGCAGGCGGACGCGCCAACCATGCGGCGGCTATTTGTCTGCGCCGCCACCCGCTGGGCTGGGCACAACCTGCAGGTGGGCTCGGTCTTCGCGCTCAGCTGTGACGGCCTCACGCTCGCAGCCCTCCTCACGGCCATCTGGCGGGAGCGGAAATTCTGGCCAAGCCTGAGCCGGCTGCGCGCTGCTGGGCGCGCGCAGTTTGATGTCAGGACCTTGGTACCTGGCGAGAGTGCACGGCCTCGCATCGGTGCGGCTGAAGCCTCTGCCTGGGTCGGGAGCTTTTGAACTGGAAGCAAAAGCATCCGGCAAAAGGTCCGTGCACAAACTAATTTGGAGCCGGCACGGGACTACCCGTCAGAGCGGCCCGGTGCTTGTGTATCCCACAAACGCTCAGCCCATCGTGAGGCGATCATGCGCACAGTCTCTTCAGCAACAATGATCCTGATCCTTATCGCAGGCGCGGCAGCGGCGGACGACTCCTGTCAATCGCGCGCGGCTGACAAGAAGCTGGCCGGTGCTGCACTGACCAGCTTCATGAAGAAGTGCGACTCGGATGCTAAAGCGTCCTGCGACGCTTCCGCCTCCGAAAAGAAACTGGCTGGCGCTGCCAAGGCAAGCTTTACCAAGAAGTGCACCTCGGACGCCGTGGGGCAGTAAGCTGCCAGGACAATCCGGGAAGCTGAATGACGAGCCTGTGCCAATGGCTGGCCCCGAGCTCAGGGCTGCTCGGGAGCTGCCGACCTACTCACACTCGGTGCAGGCGGCCATATTCTTGGGTAGGCCGCTGACGAGGACCGACCGGGTAGTCTGGCCTATCACCATTCACTGGCCGAGTTGCCCATAGACTGGATCGTGCTCTGCCTTTCACTCGCCGAGCGTCTTGAGGTGAGCATCGACGAACTCAGGGAGGCGATTCGCAATCGCGGCTCTGTCTGACCGAGATCAATTCCAGCACCCTATGGGGAACGGCAGGGAACACCATGGGGAACGCCTCGGCCGTTCAGGGCACGAGAAAACGCAGCAAGTGCAGGAAGTTAATTGGAGCGGGCGATCGGGATCGAACCGACGACATTCAGCTTGGGAAGCTGAGGCAGATCGTTGATTTCATTGTGAAGTGTTCCTCGAGCCCGTTTTGGCACTGACCTGACCGGCTGGCTTTGGACCGGGCTGATTGAGAGAATCAGCAGGACTGAAGGAGGCGGACATGCGGCGAGCTCAGATCACTTCCTTGATTCGGGGGAAGCTCGGCCTATTCCTGACAGGGATGGAATTCTTTTTGTGAGGTTGTGATGTCGTCAAAAGCCCGCATGCGTCCGTCCTGGCGCAAGGGACAAAACCGGTCGGGTCTGCCGACGCCACCCGGCTGCAAGTTCATGACGATCGCGCAGCGCCGCGCCTCCGAGCGTTCGATCGTGGGCGAGACGGCGACCGCTGTGAAGCGGGTAGCCAAGCGAGCCGCCAAGGCTGTCACTGGGACTGCTTCCGCGGCCGGATCCGCGGTAAAGTCGGCGGTGACCCGGAATTCGAAAGAGACGGTGCAAGCCTAGGGTCTGCTTACTCAGCTTGACCAAGTGAGGGATCGCTATGGGCGATAAGCGGAATTTGGCTTAACGCCCAGAAACGGACCTTCGGCTTTGCGCCCATCTCTGCCATTTTAAGGACTCTCGGCGATTTCTCCGAAGCGGACGTGGGCCAAGGCCGGGTTGCAAGTCCACGCAAGTTCCTTCAGGCCACCAGCTTCGATCAATCCATCGCCCCCGCCAAGGGTCTTGCCTGTAGTGGCCGAGCCATCGATGCTGCGCCGCAGCGGATGGCTTGCGACCGGAGCGACCCATGGAAACGATCGGCCGTGACCTGCGCGAGATGCAGCGCATCCCCCTCGCTGCATCGCATGTCGCCGCATTGCGGGCGATCGGGGCCGAGCAGCATTACCCCGCCGGCGCCTTTCTCGTCCGTGCCGGTGATCCAGCCGATCGCTTCGTGTATGTCGAGGCCGGCGAGATCGAAGTCGTGAATCCCTTCACGGACGAGCGCCATCTCCCATTCACTCTCGGTCCGACCCAGTTCATGGGCGAGATCTCGTTCCTGAACGGCGGCGTCTGGTCGATGCCCATGCGGGCGAGCGCGGATACGGTCGTCACCGAGGTGCCGCGCCCCGAGATGCTGCGACTGATGTCCGAGATCCCGGAGATGTCGGACATCATCATCACAGTCCTCGCAGCACGGCGGCGGCGGCAGCTCGACTCGCACGACGGCACGCTCGTGCTCATCGGCGAGGACGACGACCGTAGCGTACGGCGGATCGCCGAGTTCGCGAGCCGCAACCGGATTCCCTACAGGACCTATTCGCCGGGCAGCCCCGAGGCGGCGAGCGTCGCCACGGCCTGCTCGATCTCGGCTCACCGACCGGCGGTCATCTTCGGCCGGGAAATGGTCGTGACCGAGCCGACGCCCGCCAAGGTCGCGCGGCTGCTCGGCCTCGACTACAACCTCGTCGACGACGAGGCCTTCGACGTCCTCATCGTGGGCGGCGGTCCGGCCGGGGTGGCAGCGGGCGTCTATGCGGGTGCGGAGGGGCTGCGCGCATTAGTCATCGAGGATGTGGCGATCGGCGGCCAGGCCGGCACATCGAGCCGGATCGAGAACTACATGGGCTTCCCGACCGGGATCTCGGGCGCCGACCTCGTCTGGCGCGGCGAGATCCAGGCGATGAAGTTCGGCACGCGCTTCGCGATGCCGCGGCGCGTGGCGAAGTTGGAACGGCTTGCCGACGGATCGTTCTGTGCGACGTTCAACAACGGCCGGCGCGTTCGGGGACAGGCCGTCGTCGTCGCGACCGGCGTCCAGTACCGGAGATTGCCGATCGACCGCCTCGAAGCGTTCGAGGGCGCAGGCATCTACTACGCTGCGACGGAGATTGAGGCGCGCTATTGCCGGAATGCCGAGACGATCGTCATCGGCGGCGGCAACTCGGCGGGCCAGGCGGCGATGTATCTCAGCCGCTCAGCGCGACACGTTCGCCTCTTGGTGCGGGGGCATTCCCTTGCGACCTCCATGTCGAGGTACCTGTCGAGCCGGCTGGAGGCAGACCCGGCGATCACGATCGAGTACGGGGCCGAAGTCACCGCCCTGCACGGCGACGACCGTCTCGACGCGGTGACGATCCGCACCGTCGCTGACGGAACGACGCGCAGGATCTCGACCTGTGCCGTGTTCGTCATGGTGGGTGCCGCGCCCAATACCGGCTGGCTCTCGGGGCTCGTCGAGCTCGATGGCCACGGCTTTGTTCTGACCGGGGACGCGATCGGCGCGCGTTCGCCTTATGCGACGTCACATCCGGGAATCTTCGCGGTCGGCGACGTGCGCGCCAACTCCGTCAAGCGGGTCGCAGCCTCGGTCGGCGAGGGATCGGTCGTCATCTCCAAGGTGTGGGAGCACGTTCGGACGTAGATCTCGCCGCCCGGCCCGCATCCGATCTGAGCACCGGATCGACGAACGGCCGCTTCTGGAAAGTTCTGCTGGCTATCGGCACGACTGCTTCGGGTGGTTCCCGGCCGGTCCGCTTGCGGGCGGGAATTGGCCGAAACGGACATCGCCATTGCGCCCGCTCACGACCCCAAGCAGACCCTCACAATGTCTGCCACGTGGCATTCCGGCTTGCCGGTCTGCTATGACTGGTCTGGTTGAGAAAGTTTGTTTTTGATGGTCTCAGCGAACATCCAAAACAGACCGATGGCTGTGGTTCGCCCGGACCGTACCCAAACCGAACCATGCGGATCGGCTGTTAGGGGTCTGAAACGGGTGAGGAGCCGACCTTCGGCGAGGCGGTCGCAACGGACTGCATCACCGTCGAAGACGGACCTTCGCCGATTGGGCGTTATGGAGCGTCACACTCTGCTGCGATGATCAGGAACACGAGGACACACAACCCTATCAGCCCTGCTTCAGACGTCTAACTGATGGCGGTGTCTCGCCTAATCAGGCAATGCGAACAGGAGTGATTAGAATTCGCGCTTCGGTTCACAGCGCAATTCGAACCGTCGTCGCATCGATGTGGCGAAGGCGGAGGGAGACGATCATGAAGACACCTCTACTCACCCTGTCACTTTTGGCCGCCTTGGCTGGCGCGGCCGTTCCGATGTCCGCACGCGTCGCCGCCGCCGAGGACGTCCAGACAGCCATGCAGCGCCTGAAGGCGAAGACCGCCGAATTCGCTGCTCCGAGCGTGAAGGGGGTGGATGCCGTCGCCGGAAAGACCGTCCCGGCCCTCTATTTCGGCCAGACCAAGATGAACAACAATTTCACCGTGGTGGACGCCGTGCAGAAGGACGTGGGCGGAACCGCGACGCTGTTCGTCAAGAGCGGCGGCGAGTTCGTGCGCATCGCCACGAACGTCAAGAAGGATGACGGCTCGCGCGCGATCGGCACCGTCCTCGACCCGAAGGGAAAAGCCTTCGCGGCGATCACGAAGGGCGAGGCCTATTTCGGTGACGCCGATATTCTGGGCAAGCCCTATACGACGGGCTACGAGCCGATCCGCGATGCCAGCAGCGGCGTCATCGGGGTTTATTATGTCGGATACCCGAAGAAGTAGGGCTTGGTGAACTACGCCGCGACGCAGGGAAGCGTTCCAATAGGGTTTGCCCTTGCGGAACGCTCCAGTTCGAACCGGCCACAAACGGCGGTTCCGACCCTGAGCAGTCGTCCGGGATGTCATCGACGAGGGACCGCTTACGAGAGCAGGTCAGAACTTCGAAGAGGTTGCATCAGAGCCGATGGGCTTACCTCGTGTCATCGCCGTTCAGCCCCAGACCGAGTCGGTGTTAATCGATATAAACACCAGCGCCCACGAGCGCCTCGACGCCGTCAACTCGCGTCGCGCAGACGTAGCTCCACTTCACGGTGGCGTGGGACTGTCCGGGCTTGGGGAACATGTAATCGACCCAACCAGACCCAAAATTCCTGACGACCTCGATGAAGTCCCGGTGGAACCGTTTCCCGTCAGCATCGCGGTTGTCCAGGAAATCCCGTTCCTCTCGGTCCGGGCGAGCGGCGTTGAACAACACGACGCCGTTCATATCGACCACGAACAGGTAGACATCCGCGTATCGCCAGGAGCTACCCTTCGTCCTGAAATCCGCGAAGGCTTTGCTGCCCCATTCCTCCACAACGACGGATGCCTTGTTGACCAGGGCCTCGATCTCCGCCGCTTGATGTGCGGGTGGGGGTCCCCTCTGCCCGAGAGCAGGTAACGTGGCGGTCAGGACCAGCAACACCAGCCCTGTCAGCAGCTTCTTAAACATACAGTCACCCCTCTTCGCGCAACTTCGATGTGGCGACGACGTGAATTCAGCCCCCGTTTGGCTCTGGTCGGTCTCACGTCAGGTGGCGGACCCCCTGAAGACGAGGCGCGTGCCCGTGTAGGCGCGCACCAGCTTGCTCGGCATCTCGGCCTTGGCGATCTCGTAGAAGGCTTCGCCCGTGCAGTGGAGCGGGACCAGAAAGTCAGGTCCGATCTCTTTCAGGGCCGTGATCGTCTGCCGAACATAGTCAGGTTGGTAGGGCGCAAGGTGGAAGCCGCCGATCACCGCGTGCACCTTCTGGATGCCCGACACGGCCTGCGCCTGCCGAACCGCGTTGACCACGCCGCGGTGGCTGCAAGAGGTCAGAACGACGAGGCCGCGCCCCTTCACGTTGAAGGCGGTGGCGATCTCGTGCCTGAATTGATCCGGGATCAGACCTTGGCCTTGGTCGGCTTGCGGCAGGCCATCTGTGTAGCAGCCCGAACCGTGTGTGACCCCGAGCTTCATCGCACTGGGCGACAGGAGCTTCTCGAAACTGCTCTGATCAATCTGACCCGAGGTGAAGCCGTGGTCTGCCAAGAGCGCCGGGCGCTCCGTCGAGGTGACGGTGAGGTTCGCGGCGTTGAGGGCTTGGCGGTCGATGACGCCGAAATCCCCCTTCACCGGAGGCGCGGTCCACTCCCGAGCGCAGAAGCAGTCCTCGCCCCCGACATGGAATGGAAGCCTTGGCTTGAGGTGCCCCTGGTTCTGGCTGAGGAAGCCAGCGAGGCCGCCGAAATGATCGTAATGGCCGTGGCTCAGCACGAGGGCATCGATCTCGGAGGGTTGCACCCCGAGGAGCTTCAGGTTGTTGTTGAGAGCCTCTGGCGTGAAGCCGAAATCCACCAAGGTCCGGCGGGTGTCCTCGCCCCGCCGCGAGGTTACGTGCAGCGAGAGGCCGAACTCGCTGGCGAGCGTTGGGCCGGGGGGATGATCGGGAGCGATACCCCAGCCGAAGTGCTCGACGGCGAACCCTTCGAGCTTGCGGCTCGGAGCCACTGCGAACTGGTAGCTGTCGGTGACGATGTGCACGGCGACCGAGTCGAGTTCCGGGACCGGCCCGGCCACGGCCTCGGCCAGCGCGGGGCGCGCATCACCCAAGAGGCTCGCCAGAAGCAGGCTCAGGGCTGTGGCTCCGCCACCGCAGAGCACGTCGCGCCGCGCCGGATCGTCGCAGGTGATGCGCGTGCGCAGGTTCCTACGAGAATAGTCCTGAGTTTGCAATGCTGGGTTGGGTAAGACAGCCATTGCTACCTCCCGCCACTGGTCGAATCTCCGACCGAAAGCAGGGGCGCGGGATAAGACGGCTGCGCGTCATCGTCCTATCGGGCGTCCAAGATAAGTATCATTGCACACAGTTCGACGATCAGCAAATCAGTGGGATCGCCGCAGGATCGTATCCACGCGCCCAGGACTACATTCTAGGGGGGCTTGATCGGCGAATGTTCGCATGCGGTAGCAGATCAAACATCCAAGACATGTCGCCTGAGCTTCTGCTTCTCACCCATAGCAGCCGATCAGCATGGTTCGGTTTAGGTGTGAGAGTGGGAACCGACCCCATCGGTTTGCTACGGGTGCACCCAAATCAGACCAACCGCTGCTGGCTTGAACGTCCGGTTCCGGCCGCGGCGCCGAAGGCCGCTCACCACCCCGTGCCGAAGTTGCCGGATGGCCGTCGGATGACTGCTTATGGGAAGCGCCCATGGCGAACCATGGCGACCGGGTTGGGTCGCCAGCGGAACGTCCGGATATGCTCTCCATCTCCAGAGACTCGGTTCGGGTGTCTCCTCGCCATGTCGGCATGAGCCGGCGAGGAGACAGACGATGGGTCACTCTGCACACGATCCGGCTGCGAAAGGGCGGCCGGCCTGGAACGCTGGCCGCAAGCTCGGGGCCAAACGAGCCCTCAAACCTCAGCAGGTCTGGGCTATCCGGTTCTGGCTCGACGGCGAACGGCGCACACGCGACCGGGCAATGTTTGATCTCGCCATCGACAGCAAGCTGCGCGGCTGCGACATCGTCAAGCTCAAGATAGGCGACCTCGTCAGCGGTGGTCGCGTTCGTAGCCGGGCCATCGTCATCCAGCGCAAGTCCGGCCGACCAGTGCAGTTCGAGTTGCTCGAACCCGCTCGCACCAGCATCCTCGCATGGCTGGAGGCCAGGGGCGGAACGCTCGACGACTATGCCTTTCCGAGCCGGCTCGACGGCGTCACGCACATCAGCACGCGGATGTATGCGCGCCTGGTCGATGAGTGGGTCACGGGCATCGGTTTGCGGAGCGAGGACTACGGGACCCACTCCCTCCGTCGCACAAAGGCGTCGTTGATCTACAAGCGGACCGGTAACCTGCGTGCCGTCCAAATCCTGCTCGGCCATACCAAGATCGAAAGCACGGTCAGGTACCTTGGGGTCGACGTCGAAGATGCACTGACCCTGGCCGAAGGAACTGAGATTTGAGTGTTTGGCCCCTCGGCTTCAGTGTCGAGGGGCTTCAGAACCAGACCGGCAGCAAAGCGCCCATCTCGGCCGCTCCGCCGACTTTGGCCTCTTCTCCGAAGCGGACATCACATCAGCTCAGCTTATAGGTCTGAGTTGCGCCATCTGCGGACCTTGGCGGCCTCGCCGCGGAGGACTGGTGTTTCTCCCTGAGCAGACATTCGCAGGTTGGGCGTTACGGAATAAGGTTCTGTCCGCGCTGTCCGACATCAGCACCTGTGGGAAAGATTGAGGGTCTTCACGAACGGCGGATGGCTGGTTCATCGTAGCCCCTGAGGAGCGAAGATGAAGCAGACATCCGGACCGGCCAAGAAGCCGGCAGAAGCGGTGATCAAGGACATCCGTCGGGCCACACGTCGGCAGTTCTCGTCCGAGGAGAAGATCCGCGTGGTGCTGGAAGGCTTGCGTGGCGAGGACAGCATCGCCGAGTTGTGCCGACGTGAGGGGATTGCCGCCTCGATGTACTACGGCTGGTCCAGGGAGTTCCTGGAGGCTGGCAAGAAGCGCCTGTCCGGCGACACGGCTCGTGCTGCCACTACAGATGAGGTGCGGGATCTACGTCGCGAAGCGGGGGCGCTGAAGGAGGTCGTAGCTGATCTCGTCCTGGAGAACCGTCTGCTCAAAAAACGTATGGCCCGCCCCGTCCGCAAGGTGGTCAGAGAAGGTGCCTGTGTCCGGTCTGCACATACGTATCCGGCATGTCGGCGCAGTGGCCTCCGCCAAGATGGAGAGCCGCACGCCCCGGGCCTCATAAGCACGTCGGCCTCGAAGAGCCGCTTTTTTTGCTAGGCTTCCGGAACGCCGCTCGACCGTCAGGCCATCTTCACTGTCCTCCCGCAGACCTCGTGGACCCGCGCCGGCCGCTCGTAGTCCGGTTAGGGTCGACGTTTGCGATGTCTCAGGCGTGAGCCGGCTCCGGCTGCCGCTCGAAGCTCACGCCCTTCCGCAGCGTTGCCCACGCGATCCGAGCGAGCTTGGCGGCGAGCGCGACGACCACGGCGTTGTAGTGCGCCCGCGCCAGCAGACCTCGCAGCCATTGGCCGGTCGCGTCCTCAGCTTTAGCCATCGAGGGCAGCGCCGCTCTCGCCCCGTGGATGAAGAGCCCGCGCAGGTAGGAGTTCCCCCGCTTGCTGATGCCGAGCAGCTTCGGCTTGCCGCCCGTCGTGTGCTGGCGTGGTACGAGGCTGAGCCAAGCCGCGAGATCGCGGGCACGCGTGAAGGTGCTGCCGTCATCGACGGCAGCACGCAGAGCCGTGGCCGTCATCGTTCCGATCCCCGGGATCGACACCAAGCGGCGCGCCGCCTCGTCGGCACGAGCATGCTCGACGAACTCGCGATCGAGCGCCGCTATGCGGCGATCGAGGTCCGTCCACTCGGCGCGGACCTCTCCGATGAGGGATCGGATGCGTGGTCCGATCTGCGCCTCAGGGTCCTGCATCAGAGCTCCGATTGCCATCTCGAACTTGCGCCGGCCCTGCGGGAAGGTGAGACCACGCTCCAGCAGGATCGCGCGGAGCTGGTTCATGAGCATGGTGCGCATTCCGACCAGCCGCGACCGGACCCGGTGCAGGCTCTGCATGTCGAGCTGCTCCTGCGCCTTGAGGGGCACGAAGCGCATGGTCGGGCGTGTGGCTGCCTCGGCGATGGCCTCGGCATCACGGTCGTCGTTCTTCTGCGCTTTGACGTAGGGTCGAACATACTCCGGCGACATCAGACGGACGGTGTGCCCCTGCGCTACGAGCAACTGGCCGAGATGATGGGCGCCGCAGCAGGCCTCCATCGCGACCACACAAGCCGGTAGCTTGGCCGTCAGTCCGACGACTGTCTCACGCCGCGCCCGGCGGCGCAGGACGACAACTCCAGCCGCATCGAAACCGACGAGGCTGCAGCTGTTCTTGCCGAGGTCGATACCCAGCACGGCGATCGAGCTCTTTGCCATTCCAGATCCCTCCACGTGTCCGTGGCAGAAGAATGCCACGACGGTTCAGTGAGGGGCGGGCCATCCCATAAGCATGAGCGGGGTTGGGGGCGACCAGGCATGAGGTACCCGGCCCCCGAGAAGCTGGAGATCATCCGGCTGGTCGAGCAATCCCATCTGCCGGTGCGCGCCACCGTGGGCAAGCTCGGCATCACCCGCTCGACGTTCTACCGCCGGTACGACGCTTACCAGCACGGCGGCCCCGAGGCGTTGAGCGACCATCCCTCGCGGCCGAGCCGGGTCTGGAACCGCCTACCTGCGGAGATCCGCGAGCAGATCGTTGCCCTGGCCTTGGAGCAGCCTGAACTCAGCTCGCGTGAACTGGCGGTACGCTTCACCGACGAGCGTCGCTACTTCGTCTCGGAAGCGACCGTCTACCGGCTGCTCAAGGCTCAGGACCTGATCACCAGCCCGGCCTATATCGTCATCAAGGCCGCCGACGAGTTCCGCGATAAGACCACCGCTCCTAACCAGCTTTGGCAGACGGACTTCACCTACCTCAAGGTCGTTGGCTGGGGCTGGTACTATGTGTCGACCGTGCTGGACGACTTCTCGCGCTACATCGTGGCGTGGAAGCTGTGCACTACGATGCAGGCCAGCGACGTCACTGCCACGCTCGACCTGGCGCTCGGTGCGGCTGGACTCGATCAGGCGCGGGTAACGCATCGGCCCCGCCTGCTGAGCGATAACGGCCCAAGCTACGTCGCCAGCGACCTGGCCGACTGGCTCGGCCGCCGGGGCATGACCCACATCCGCGGTGCGCCTTGTCATCCGCAAATGCAGGGCAAGATCGAGCGTTGGCACCAGACGCTCAAGAACCGCATCCTGCTCGAACACACCTACTTACCTGGACAACTCGAAGCGCGGGTGGCGGCCTTCGTCGAGCATTACAATCACTGCCGAGCTCACGAGAGCCTGAGCAACCTCACGCCCGCTGACGTCTACTTCGGACGCGGCGAAGGGATCCTGGCCGAGCGGGAACGCATCAAGCGCCAGACCGTGATGGATCGCCGCTTGCGCCACCACGCGCAGGCCACCTAACCTCTTACCCCAGATGGACCAAAGCCTCCGCTCCTGAACACCGCTGAATGTCCCAAATCATCTGACGACGGACATGTCCGCGCTTCCGTCCTGACATCCGCAGAAGCGGCTCAAGCAATCTGCAGAACCTGCGAGGACATGGGCAGATCCACACGGCAGACGAGACCGCTCGACTCGAAACGCAGCTTTGAGCGCGCGTTGAGATCAGCGGGCAGGATTTGCTCCAGCAGCAGCAGGCCAAAGCCGGCCTGCGACGGCGGCGACACTGGCTCCGATGCCCCACGTTCCGCCCAACGGAACAGAAGGCGCGGCTCGCGCCCGCGCGAGTGGACGCGCCATCTCACCGAGACAAAGCCGTTGCTTCCCGACAGGGCTCCAAACTTCAGGGCATTCGTCGCAAGCTCGTGAACAGCAAGGCCGAAAGTCTCGGCAGCCTGGGGCAGAAGGCTGACTGGCGGCCCGGCGATGCGGATCCGATCCACATCCGCCATCTCGAACGCCTGCAACTCGTCCCCCACAAGCCATTCGAGATCAAGGCCGCCCGGCGGGTTCTGCATCGCCGCGCTTTGCAGGCGCTGCAACGCGTCGATACGGCCATCCAGATGCGCAGCATACGCTGCAAAGGCCTCGTTGGTGTCAGCAGTTCGACGTGCGATGGAGCGTACCAGCCCAAGCGTGTTGTGCACCTGCTTCTGAAGATCGGCGGATGTCTGCGCCAATTGCTCCATTAGATGGCCGGCATCGGCGGACAAGCCGACCTTCTGGGCCACGCCGACTGCAGCTTGGGCTGTGATCTCGTGGACGCGACCGACCCGCTCCTCTGGCTGTTCGCCGATCGGCTCGCCCGGTTTGATCTCCCGCTGCAGAGCGATCCAGTGAGTGATCTTTCCAGCCTCATCGCGCAGGGGCGTGATGTGCCAGTGGAGGGTATAGGTGCTGCCATCCTTGCGGTAGTTGATCGCTGTGCCCTGAAAGGCCTCGCGTGTCTCCAGATCCGAGCGCAGGTGATCGAGCGCCGTCCTGTCCGTCTGGGGTCCCTGCAGCATGCGCGGCGTTTGCCCAACCGCCTCCTCGGCCGAGTAGCCGGTCATGCGTGTGAAGGCAGGATTGACGTACGTGATGATCGGACCAGGGGGCTTCAGTTGAGCTCCGGTGATGACGACAGCCTCGCCGATGGCGTCGAGAGCTGACAGGACGAGCTCAAGTTGATCCTGGGTCCCTGCTGGGACCTGTGGATCACTCCTGGGTTTGTCAGCGGGGATGCTGATCATGACGCAATTCTAAGTTGAGGCAGAGCACCGGCACCGACCGTCGGTGCCTCTCCGAGCCCCTCCGGCGCCAGATGCTCATAAAGGTCTAACAGCTCTCATGCGCGGCAGGTTGCGATCCGGCTGAAAGGGCGGCCACTGTGTTCAATCGCGTGCGCGATACCTGCGCGACGCGGTTGATGTGAACGGGGGAGATGCCGAGTGCCTGTTGGTGTGGAGGGTTTTGAGAAGAGGTGAGAGCGGCTAGAGCCCTGATTGCCCATTTTTGAGGTGAAGGTATCCGGGATCGAACTCACCGAACGCTTTGAGCCGTCGAACATCTGGGATGGTCAATCGGCCGTCCTCAAGGAAGATCAAGTCGTTGCGGCGCAACTCCCGGAGGACGCGGTTCATGTGAACGTGCGAGATTGCGGTGGCGTCAGCCAAGTCCGCCTGCGTCAGGCCTAGTTTGAAGCTGTTCTCGAGGGCAAGCCCCACCGCCTGCATTCGAACCAGTAACTCGCAGAAGAGATGCGCCTGCCGCTTCGGGGCCGGGCGGCTGTCATTGGCCAGCCATTCCCGCGCGATGCTGATGTCCACCAGGGTGGCCCACCACAGGGCATGGGCAATCCCCTGATGGGCCTCTGCCAGCTCCGCCATCCTCTCGCGGGCTATCTCCACGACGCTGCAGGGCGTCAGTGCTGCGAGGCTCCAGTCGGAAGGATATTGTGCAGAGGCGTGCACCTCACAAAGGTCACCCGGCAGGAGGTATTGAGCAATCCGGCGTGCTCCGCTGACCAGGATTTTGTAGCGGCACGCCATGCCGCTCATGATGACGTGCACGGTGTCCGTGTGTTGGACGAGCGTGACGTTCCGTCGAGCTTCAACGGATCGCAAGGCGGGTGTCAGGGCCTGCAGGGCATCTTGTTCGGCATCGGAGAGGCTGCCGGCATATTGTAGCCGCTGGATCAACGGACTGCCCACAGCCTTCTCGCGCCCTGCTCTGCAGTTATCGCAATATGCTTGACTCAGTATACGGGCGGCAACCTCGGAAAGTTCCCGTAAAGCAAACTCGGCTCGGCAAGCGAAGTCCTAGTTAAGCTCTTTGCGCCGTCTCGTCAGACATTGGCATCCGCGCAGCATCACTCACTGTCAAGCTGCTGAGGCCGGCTACTTCACGCCCCTATCATTCCAGGGGCGTTTGCCAGTTCGAAACGTTCCAGACGCCGCTGTGTGTTATTCACGGCGTGTTTGATCCGCTGCGCAGCGCTCCGAGCTGGCCAAGGCCATCGGCCTCGGACGCCCAGGATTGATGACAGAGAGCGCGCCCAAGCGTCACCGCAAGGCCGTTTGATCAAGCTCTGCAGATGCCGGCGGCTCTGATGCTGCCGGCATCTCTATCGAAGTAGCTGAATTGACGCGCGGCCTCTTCGACGTCTGGCAATCTGGCAGAATCCCGCAGGTGCTAGGTGTGCAGTCCCGCGGTGTGGTGGCATCAATTTAGCTGTAACCGCCGCACACCGGGGGCGTTATGGGACAGGTTCTTCACGGCTGCGCCACGACCACGCACGCGGTCAGAGCAACGCTACAGCGATCGAAAGCTCCGCTCAAAGATCTTGCCGCCCAGCATGGACTGAACCCCAAGAC
>NZ_JBFUGA010000102.1:0-20112 GCF_056403155.1 Methylobacterium sp. P3_A11 | reverse complement strand
GCCCACCGCCTTCAGCAGCGTCGACTTCCCGCAGCCCGACGGCCCGAGCAGCACGAACCGGTCCCCGGGCCAGACCCGGAAGCTCACCCGGTAGGTGGCCGTGACGAGGTGGTCGGGCGTCTTGTAGCGGAGCGTGACGCCGTCCACCTCCAGAAGAGGCTGACCCGTGTCCATCCATCCTCCCTCGCGCCGCGGCTTCGGCCGCGTGTCGCTGACGGCCGGAGATGGTCCGGCCCTCACGGGAAAGTGTATCGACGAGCGGAAGAGGCTGTAAAGGTCGAGATTTCGTATGCGATAGGATCTTCGTCCCGATCGTCAGGCCCGACCGGTCAGGCCGGGTGCCACCACCGGCCCTTCAGCACCACGCCCTCGGCGGTGATCCGCTGGGCGCCGGTCATGTGCTCGCCCCGCGTATCGACGTAGTCGAAGGCACCGTCCCGCACCGCCAGCACGATGGCATCGCCCAGCGCCCCGACCTTCAGGCTCCCGTACTCCATGCGCTTCAACGCCACGGCGGCGTTCACCGTGGAGGCGGCGATGACCTCGGTGAGGCTCATGCCGAGGCAGAGCATCTTCGACATCGTGGTGACCTGGTCGAAGGCGGGTCCCTCGATGCAGAGCTGGTGCACGTCCGACGAGATCGTGTCCGGCAGGAAGCCCCCCGCCAGCATGGCCCGCGCGGTCCTGAAGGCGAACGAGCCCTTGCCGTGGCCGATGTCGAACAGCACGCCCCGCGCCCGCGCCTCGCGGAGCGCCGGCTTCACGGCGCCCTGCGCGGTCACCGGGGAATTGGGGAACGGCCGGAACGCGTGGGTCAGGACGTCGCCGGGGCGCAGCATGGCGAGGACCTGCTCGTAGCTCGGCGGCGGCTCGTCGATATGGGCCATCAGCGGCAGGCCGGTTTCCTCCGCCACCTGAAGGGCGATGTCGAGGGGCGCGGTGCCCTGATCGCCCGAGGCGTGGCGCCCGACCCGGACCTTGATGCCGACGATCACGTCCCGGTTGGCCTCGGCGACCTCGACTGCCTCCCGGGGGGCCATGAGCCGCGGATCCTCGCTCTCGCCGACCATGATGGTCTTCGAGAAGCCGAAGATTCCGGCGAACGAGACGTGCAGGTAGGCGAGGATCCGCGCTTCCGAGCGCTCGATCACGTGGCTGCGGAAGCCGGCAAAATTCCCGGGGCCGGCGCTGCCGGTGTCGACCGAGGTGGTCACGCCCGAGGTCCGGCAGAATTCGTCGGCGTCGATGCCGAGCGAGGTGCCGCCCCAGTAGACGTGGGTGTGCAGGTCGATCAGGCCGGGCGTGACGATGGCGCCGGCCATGTCCCGCACCTGCGTGGCGGGGCCGGCCGGCAGGTCGCGGCCGAAACCCGAGACGCGGCCGTCCGCGAAGGCGACGTCGCAGATCCCGTCGTGGTTCTGCGACGGGTCGATGACCCGTGCGCCCTTCAGGATGAGGTCGTGCTGCACGCTCGTCTCCGGATATCTATCGCGAAAAGCGCAACCGTCATCGCGAGCGCAGCGAAGCGACCCAGGGATGCGCCACGCTCGGGAATCGCGCGCTGCCCTGGGTTGCTTCGCGCCGCTCGCAAAGACGGCACCGTCAGGCCGCCTGGGCCGGCGCGGCCGCGTCGTTGAGGTGGCAGGCGGCGAAATGGCCGGCGCCCACGGCGTCGAGCCCGGGCACCTCGGTCCGGCAGCGGTCGAAGGCGTGCGGGCAGCGGGTGTGGAAGCGGCAGCCGGAGGGCGGGTTGATCGGGCTCGGCACGTCGCCCTTGAGCACGATCCGGGTGCGCCCGGCCCCGGGCTCGGGAATCGGCACCGCCGAGAGGAGGGCGTGGGTGTAGGGGTGCTTGGGCGCCAGGAAGAGGTCGCGCCGCGGCCCGATCTCGACGATCTTGCCGAGATACATCACCGCCACCCGATGGGTCATGTGCTCGACGATGGCGAGGTCGTGGGAGATGAACAGCATCGCGAGGTCGAGTTCGCGCTGGAGATCCCGCAGCAGGTTGACGATCTGCGCCTTCACCGAGACGTCGAGCGCCGAGACCGCCTCGTCGCAGATGATCAGGTCCGGCTCGGCGGCGAGCGCCCGGGCGATGCCGATGCGCTGGCGCTGGCCCCCCGAGAACTCGTGCGGGAAGCGCCCCAGCGCCTCCTGCGGCAGGCCGACCCGCTCCATCAGCGAGACGAGCTTCGCCTCGAGGTCGGCACCGCTCCGGGCGAGCCCGAAATTGCGGATCGGCTCGGCCAGGATCCCCCGCACCCGCATCCGCGGGTTGAGGGACGAGAACGGGTCCTGGAACACCATCTGGATGTGGCGCCGCAGGGGCCGGAGCGCGCCCGCGGAGAGATCGTCGATGCGTTTCCCGTCGAGCACCACCTGACCGGCGGTGGGCGCGTAGAGGCGCATCAGCGCCTTGGCGACCGTGGACTTGCCGCAGCCGGATTCGCCGACGAGCGACAGGGTCTCGCCCCGGGCCACGGTGAAGGACAGGCCGTCCACCGCCTTGAGCACGCGCTTGGATCGGCCGAACAGGCCGCCGCCGAGGGAGAAGTGCTTCTTGAGGTCGTTGACCTCCAGCAGGGTGCGGCCGGCCGGGTTCATGGGCGGATCTCCCGGTCGCACGCTGCCGTGTGCGAGGCATGATGGTCAGGCATCGGCCGATGAAGGGCGCAACAAGCCCCCTCTCCCGACGGATCTCGGGCCTGCTCAAGATCCGCACCGAGGAGCCCAAGTCGGGCAAGCCCGACTTGGGTGGAGAGGGGACCCGCGCTCCGCCCGGACCGGCTGAAGATGGGCGACCGCTCGCCTGTCGGTTTCAAGACCATCATGCCGCCAGCGCATCCTTCGGCGCGTAGTGGCAGGCGGCGAGATGGCCTGGCGCCTTCGGCTCCAGGGCCGGCGCGTAGGCGCGGCACAGGTCGGTGACGTCCGGGCAGCGCCCGGCGAAGACGCAGCCCTCGATCCGGGTCTTGAGGCTCGGGACCATGCCGGGGATCTCGGCGAGCCGCGCGTCGGCCCCGTGCTCGACGGCGCCGAGCTTCGGCACCGCCCCCATCAGGCCGCGGGTATAGGGATGGCGCGGCGCCCGGAACAGGTCGCGGACCGGCGCCTCCTCGACCTTGCGGCCGGCATACATCACCACCACCCGGTCGGCGACCTCGGCCACCACGCCGAGATCGTGGGTGATCAGCATGAT
This sequence comes from Methylobacterium sp. P3_A11, assembly GCF_056403155.1. NCBI lineage: Bacteria > Pseudomonadati > Pseudomonadota > Alphaproteobacteria > Hyphomicrobiales > Methylobacteriaceae > Methylobacterium > Methylobacterium sp. P3_A11. Next base: position 16,910 of record NZ_JBFUGA010000102.1, on the reverse strand, counting down.
CGCGGCGCCGACCCGGGCCTTCAGGTCGCGCATCAGGTCGAGGATCTGAGCCTGGATGGTTACGTCGAGGGCCGTGGTCGGCTCGTCGGCGATCAGGAGCTTCGGCGAGCAGGCGAGGGCGATGGCGATCATCACCCGCTGGCGCATGCCGCCGGAGAGCTGGTGGGGGTATTCCCGCACCCGGCGCCGGGGCTCGGGGATGCCGACGAGGGTCAGCATCTCCACGGCCCGCTCCTCGGCTTCCCGGCGGCCGAGACCCTGATGCAGGCGCAGGGTCTCGCCGATCTGACGGCCCACGGTCAGCACCGGGTTCAGGCTGGTCATCGGCTCCTGGAAGATCACGCTGATGTCGTTGCCGCGGATCTTGCGCATGGCGCTGTTCGGCAGGTCGAGGAGGTTCTTGCCCTCGAATCGGATGGCCCCGGCGATGCGGGCCGGCGGCTCGGGCAGGAGCCGCAGGATCGACATCGAGGTCACCGACTTGCCGCAGCCGGATTCGCCGACGATCGCCAGGGTCTCGCCGGACTGGATCGCGAACGAGACCCCGTCCACCGCCCGGTTCACCCCGTCGGGGGTGCGGAAATGGACCTGCAGGTTCTCGATCGACAGGAGAGGTGCGCCGCTCACGCCGCTGCTCATCACACGTCCTTCGCCATGCGGGGATCGAGGGCGTCGCGCAGGCCGTCGCCGACGAGGTTCACGGCGAGCACCGTCATCGAGAGGAAGATGGCCGGGAACAGGATGATGTAGAACTTCACCTGCCAGAGCGCCCGGCCCTCGGCCATGATGTTGCCCCAGGAGGGTGTCGAGGGCGGCACGCCCGCGCCGATGAACGACAGGATCGCCTCGGTGATCATCGCGGAGGCGCAGATATAGGTCGCCTGCACGGTCATGGGCGCCAGGGTGTTGGGCAGGATGTGGCGCCAGATGATCGCCGGCATCCGCGTGCCCGTGGTCACCGCCGCCTCCACGTAGGGCTGCTCGCGCAGGGACAGGACCACGCCGCGCACGAGGCGGGCGACGCGCGGGATCTCCGCGATGGTGATCGCGATGATCACGTTCTGGACCGAGCCGCGGGTGAGCGCCATCAGCGCGATGGCGAGCAGGATCGGCGGGATCGACATCATGCCGTCGACGACCCGCATGACGATCCCGTCGAGCCAGCGCACCATGCCGGAGACGAGGCCGACCGCGAGGCCGGCGATCGAGGCCAGGAACGCCACCGAGAAGCCGACGAGCAGCGAGACCCGGGCGCCGTAGACCACCCGCGAGTAGACGTCGCGGCCGAGCATGTCGGTGCCGAACCAGTACTGCGCGGACGGAACCCGGGTCCGCTTGGCCGGCGCCAGGGCGGTCGGATCGACGGTGCCGAGGTACGGCGCCAGGGCCGCCATCAGGAACACGACGAGGAGCAGGACGCCGCCGACCACGATGGTCGGGTTGCGGCGCATGTAGGTCCAGACCGGCCCCCGGCGCCGGCGTACCGGGATGACGTCCGGCAGCGGCGCAGCGACGGCGAGGCCCGGCGGCGGCGGGGCCTTGGGGGCGGTCCCTTCGGGCGGGAGGCCGGTGGGGCGGCCGCTGTCGGGGAAGGGCGCGACGGTCGCGGTCAATAGCGGATCCTCGGGTCGAGCACGGTATAGAAGAGGTCGATGGCGAGGTTCACCAGCACGTAGACGAAGCTGAACAGCAGCACGACGCCCTGGATCACGGGATAGTCGCGCCGCAGGATCGCATCGACGGTGAGGCGCCCGAGGCCGGGGATCGCGAAGACCGTCTCGGTCACCACCGCGCCGCCGATCAGCAGGGCGATGCCGATGCCGATCACGGTGACGATCGGCACCGCGGCGTTCTTGAGGGCGTGGACGAACAGGACCGGCCCCTGCGACAGGCCCTTGGCCCGGGCGGTGCGGACGTAGTCCTGCTGCAGCACGTCGAGCATGGTCGCCCGGGTCACCCGGGCGATCAGCGCGATGTAGACGAGGCCGAGCGTCACCGCCGGCAGGATCAGGTTGGACAGCCAGGGCCACAGCCCCTGCTCGATCGGCGTGTAGCCCTGCACGGGCAGCCAGCCGAGTTCGAGGGCGAAGACGTAGGCCAGGATGTAGCCGACCACGAAGACCGGCACCGAGAAGCCCATCACGGCGAGCCCCATGACGAGGCGGTCGATCAGGCTGCCGGCCTTCCAGGCGGCGACGACGCCGAGCGGCACCGCCACCACGATGGCGAAGACCAGGGTGACGAGCATCAGCGAGACGGTCGGCTGCACCCGCTGGCCGATCATGGTGGTGACCGGCAGGTTGGTGAAGATCGAGGTCCCGAGGTCCCCGTGCAGGATCTGCCAGGACCATTCCCCGAACCGCACCACGAAGGGCCGGTCGAGCCCGAGCGAGGCGCGGATGCGGGCGACGTCGTCGGGCGTCGCCTGGTCGCCCGCGATGATCGCGGCCGGGTCGCCGGGGGCGAAGTAGAGGAGGCTGAAGACGAACAGCCCGACCACCGCCATGACCGGGATGGTGGCGAGGATGCGCCTGCCGATGTAGCCGAGCATGGGTCCTCGCTAGCGTGCCGGCTTGCAGAGCCCCGAACCGTCACCGGCTGCGGCGCGGGTTCCCTCTCCCGTTCGGGAGAGGGACAGGGTGAGGGTCGAGAACGTTCCGGAAGGGTCGCATCCCTCACCCCAACCCTCTCCCGAACGGGAGAGGGCGCGCGTCGCGCTTTCAGAGCGGGCCAGATCGGGCTCAGTCACGCCTTCGACACGCCCCAGGTGAACGGGATCGGCCCCTTCACGATGCCCGAGACGTTCTTGCGCCACGCCTGGTAGCCGAGGAAGAACCCGGTGGGCACGTAGACCACGCCCTCGCAGGCGGCGGCGTTGACCTTGTCGATGGCGGCCTTCTCGGAGGCCGGGTCGGCGGCGTCGAACCACTCGGCGATGGCGGTCTCCACCGGCGGGATGTCCGGCCAGCCGAACCACGCCTTGTCGCCGTTGGCCCGCACCGCCGGGTAGCCCGCCGGATTGATGGTGTCGGCGCCCGCATGCCAGGTGTGGAACATGTTCCAGCCGCCCTGCGACGGCGGCGCCTTGGAGGTTCGGCGGGTGCCGGTGGTGCCCCAGTCGGTGGCGACGAAATCGACGTTGAAGCCCATCTGCTTCAGCAGGTCGGCGGTGATGTCGCCCTGCGCCTTGGTGATCGGCTGGTCCTGCGCCACGATGCAGGTGACGGGCTCGCCCTTGTAGCCGGCTTCCTTGAGCAGCTTCTGGCCGAGCTTGATGTCGCCCTTGCCGACATTGCCCCCGCCCGCCTCGCTGTAGAGCGCCGTGCCCGGGGTGAAGAAGCCCGGCAGCTTCTTCCAGAGACTGTCGTCGTCGCCGACGATCGCCCGCATGTAATCCTCCTGGCTCATCGCGGCCATGACCGCCTGGCGGATCTTCGGGTTGTCGAAGGGCGGGTGCAGGTGGTTCATCCGGAACGCGCCGATGTTGCCCAGCGGGTCGGCGATGTCGACCTTGAGGTTGCCGTTCTTGCGCAGGAGCGGGACGAGGTCGGAGATCGGATTCTCCCACCAGTCGACCTCGCCGTTCTGCAACGCCGCCGAGGCGGTGGCAGCATCCGGCATGATCACCCATTCGACCCGGTCGACCAGCATGCGCTTGCCGCCCGCCAGCCAGGAATTCGGCTCGTCGCGGGGCTTGTAGTCGGCAAAGGTCTCGAACACCGCCCGGGCGCCCGGCACCCACTCGTTGCGGACGAACTTCATCGGACCCGAGCCGACATACTCGGTGATCTGCGTGAACGGGTCGGTCTTGGCGATCCGCTCCGGCATCATCAGCGCCATCGGGGCGTTGGTCTTGCCCAACGCGTAGAGCAGCTTCGGGAACGGCTTCTTGAGGCGCCACCGGAAGGTCCGGTCGTCGGTCGCCGCGAGGTCGTCCTGGACGCCGCGGATCATGATGCCGATCGGGTCGCGGGCCATCCAGCGGGTGAGGCTCGCCACGATGTCCTTGGCCTGCACCGGCTCGCCGTCATGCCACTTCAGGCCGGGCCGCAGCCGGAAGGTCCAGGTCAGCTTGTCGCCCGAGACCTCCTCGGACTCGACCATCTGGCGCTGCGGCTTCAACTGGTCGTCGACGCCGTACAGCATGTCCCAGACGAGGGTGCCGGCGTTGCGCACCACGTACTGGGTGCCCCAGATCGGATCGAAATTGGCGAGGTTCGCCTGGGGCACGAAGCGCAGCACCTTGGTGCCCTGGGCGATCGCCGGCATCGCGATCTGCGGTGCGGCCAGCCCGAGTGCAGCCGAGCCCTTGAGGAAGGTCCTGCGGTCCATCGTGATCTCCCTGGCGGTGCGGGTCTCAGGCCCGAAGCGCCGGCCCACACCTTGCGGGCGAGTTTGAACGGTTCTTAAGCAGCGATGCAATGGCCCGGCGTGACAACGCGGCACGGGCCGGCGCCCGCGCGGCCGCCAGCGGCGGGGCGGCGTCGGCGAGGCGACGGGCGGTGTTGACGCGGATCGGGTTCACGGGCCGCGTCACGCAAGCTCCGCGCCAGCTCGGCCGTCACTGCGTTTTGTATTCAGGAGCAGGGGGACTGCACCGCGCCTGCGAGCGGCGGGCTCCACGAAGGACGGGCGTTTGCGGCCTGCGCGCGGCGAGCCCGGCATCTGCCGGCCCCTGCCCGGCACTTGCGAGAGGCGCGGGTGCCCTCTCTTCAGGGACAGGGACGGGGTGAGGGCTTTGCGACCTCCGAGGAGGACGCGACCTGAACGCGCGTCGCGGGCGCGCCTGATCCTGACGCGTCGCGTTCCTGTCCCGCCCCTCTCCGGCCGAGAGCGGCCGTCGTGCCCGTCGCAGGACGGMATCCGGATATCCCGGACGGGGCCGCTTCAGCCGACCTGCCGCCTCAGCCGACCTGCCGCAGATGCCCGCCCCGCGCGCCGGGCACGGCCTGCATGGCGCGGATGAAGGCCGCGATCCGGGGCGCGATCACCGCCCGGTAGCGGGAGCCGTTGAACACGCCGTAATGGCCGACGCCGGCCTGGAGATGGTAGGCCTTGCGCGCATCGGGCAGGTTCGGCGTCAGGTCGAGGGCGGCCTTGGTCTGGCCGACGCCGGAGATGTCGTCGTTCTCGCCCTCGACCGCGAGGATCGCGCAGCGGCGGATCGCCCCGAGATCCACCGGCATGCCCCGGTGGTGCATCCGGCCCTGCGGCAGGGCGTGGTCGACGAACACGGTCTGCACGGTCTGGAGGTAGTACTCGGCGGTGAGATCCATCACCGCAAGGTACTCGTCGTAGAAGTCCCGGTGCTTCTCGGCCGAGTCGCCGTCGCCCGTCACGAGGTGGTCGAACATGTCCGAATGGGCGGTGACGTGGCGGTCGAGGTTCATCGCCATGAAGCCCGACAGCTGCAGGAAGCCGGGATAGACCCGGCGCCACGCCCCCGGGTAGATCGGCGGCACGAGGCTGATCGTGTTCTGCTCGAACCACGCCTGGCCCCGCTCCTGGGCGAGGCAGTTCACCGCCGTGGGCGAGCGGCGGGTGTCGATCGGGCCGCCCATCAGGGTCATCGAGGTCGGCACCGCCGGCTCGTCGGCCGCCTCCATCAGCGCCACCGCGGCGAAGACCGGGACCGCCGGCTGGCACACGGCCATGACGTGCAGGTCCGGCCCCAGGACGGCGAAGATCTCCTGCAGGTAGTCGATGTAGTCTTCGAGATCGAACCGGCCCGCGAAGAGCGGCACCATCCGGGCATCGGTCCAGTCGGTGATGAACACCCGGTGGTTCGGCAGCATCGCCTCGACGGTGCCGCGCAGGAGCGTCGCGTAGTGCCCCGACATGGGCGCGACGATCAGCAGCTTCGGCTGCGGCTCCGCGGTCGGCGTCGGGAAGGAACGGTCGAAGGCGACCACGCGGCAGAACGGCCGCTCCCAGACGACCCGCTCGGTGACGGGGACGGGGGTGCCGTCCACGACCGTCTCGGTGAAGCCGAAGGCGGGCTTGCCGTACTGGCGGGTGACGCGCTCGAACATCTCGCAACCGGCGCTCACCGCGCGGGCATAGGGGCCGTAGGCCAGGGGATTGCCCGGCATCTGCAGCCCGTACCGGGTGAGGTCGGCGGCAACGCGGGCGGGCGCCATCAGGGCGCGGGCACCCTCGTACATCGAGTAGGCCAGCAGCATCGTCACCTCGCGGTCTCGGTCCGGCCGCCGGCCTCGAGCCATGCGGCCCATGACCCTCTGCAAACCGAATCGGTAGGATAATGCTCCACCCTGAACGCCGGTGGAACATCCCGAAGCCGCGGCGACTTGCCTGTGACCACGTTGGCCAGCGACGCTTCGTCCCGGCCGGCTTGCCGGGATCCCCGCCTCCGCGTCATGCGAGGGCGATCCGCGAGAAGCCGGGCCGGCGGAACCGTCTGGCGACGCACCGAAACGACGCATGCCCGACACCGATCTCAGCGGCCTCGGCCGCGACGCCCGCCACCTGCGGCTCGACACCTTCGTCCGCCTGCGCTGGCTCGCCATCACCGGCCAGAGCGCCGCCGTGGTCGGCGCACAGTTCGGCCTCGGCCTGCCCCTTCCCTTCGGCTGGTGCTTCCTGGTGATCGCCACCTCGTCCTGGCTGAACCTCGCCCTGCGGATCCGCTTCCCGGCGAGCTACCGGCTGAGCGACGATTCCGCGGCCCTGCTGCTCGCCTTCGACATCGTGCAGCTCGCCGCCCTCCTGTTCCTCACGGGCGGGCTCCAGAACCCGTTCTCGCTGCTGTTCCTCGCCCCCGTGCTGATCTCCGCCACCGCCCTGCCCCCCGAGCGGACGCTGGCGCTGGGCCTCCTGGCGGTGGGGCTCGCGACCCTCCTCGCCCTGGTGCACCGGCCCCTGCCCTGGTTCGCCGACGGCCGGATCGAGCTGCCGTTCCTGTACGTCTCCGGCGTCTGGACCGCGATCCTGCTCGGCACCGCCTTCACGGGGGTCTACGCGTGGCGGGTGGCCGAGGAGACCCGGCTCCTCGCCCAGGCGCTCGCCGCCACCGAACTGGTGCTCGCCCGCGAGCAGCACCTGTCGCAGCTCGACGGGCTGGCCGCCGCGGCTGCCCACGAATTGGGCACGCCGCTGGGCACGATCATGGTGGTGACCAAGGAGCTGGTCCGCCAGCTCGGGCCGACGGCCTCCCCGGCGGTGGCCGAGGATCTCAACCTGCTGCGCGAGCAGGTCGACCGCTGCCGCGGCATCCTCGGCAAGCTCACCTCCCTCGACGGGGACGGCGTCGGCTTCCTGGAGACGGTCACGTTCAGCCACCTCGTGGAAGAGCTGGTGGCGCCCCAGCGGGCGCTGGGCGCCGCGCTGGACATCTCCAGCTCCGGCGAGGGGCCGGAACCCGCCTGGCGCCGCAATCCCGGCGTGATGTTCGGGCTCGCCAACATCCTCGACAACGCCGTGGACTTCGCCGAGGCCCGGGTCTCCGTGGAGGGACGCTGGACCCCGGAGCGGGTCTGGATCGAGATCCGCGACGACGGGCCGGGCTTCTCCAGCGAGGTGCTGCTGCGGGCGGGCGAACCCTACGTCACGACCCGCGGCCACGACCGGCCGCAATCCGGCGAGACCGTGGGCGCCGGCCTCGGCCTCGGCCTGTTCATCGCCAAGACCCTGATCGAGCGCTCGGGCGCGCAGCTCGCCCTGATGAACGTCGCGGCCCCCGAGGCCCACGGGGCGATCGTGCGCGTCTCCTGGGCGCGCCACATCTTCGAGCGCGGCGCTGCGCCGCGACATTCTCCAGAACTCAGTATCCGCGCCCCCCTGCCACCGGGCGATGCCGTACCTATATGACGCACAGAGCAAGAACCCGACGACGAAACCCCGAAAGGAGTGCCGGATGCTCACGCAGCCCGGGACCGCGACGGTAACAGACCCCGCCGTGCTCAACGATGCCGATCCGCTGGCCGCCTTCTCCGACCGCAGCCTCCTGATCGTCGACGACGACAAGCCCTTCCAGACCCGTCTCGCCCGCGCCATGGAGAGCCGCGGCTACCACGTGCAGGTGGCCGACAGCGTCGCCGACGGCGTCTCGGCCGTCGAGGCCCGCGCGCCCGCCTTCGCGGTGATCGACATGCGCCTCGGCGACGGCAACGGCCTCGACGTCATCGCCCGCCTCAAGGAGCGCCGTCCCGAGGCCCGGGGGGTGATCCTGACCGGCTACGGCAACATCGCCACCGCCGTGACCGCGGTGAAGCTCGGAGCCTTCGACTACCTCGCCAAGCCCGCCGATGCCGACGAGATCCACGGCACGCTGATGGCCCAGCCCGGCGAGCGGGCCGACCCGCCGGAGAACCCGATGTCGGCGGACCGGGTCCGCTGGGAGCACATCCAGCGGGTCTACGAGCTGTGCAGCCGAAACGTCAGCGAGACCGCCCGGCGCCTCAACATGCACCGGCGGACCCTGCAGCGGATCCTGGCGAAGCGCGCGCCGCGCTGATCCGGTCACCGGCCGGGTCGGTTGCATCGCCCGGCCGGTCCGGGCTAGTTGCGCGGGCCTCGGGCTGTCCGGCCCGGGGCTCGATCTTTTTTCGAGGGCGGATCTCGTGAACGGGCGCAACGCCATCACCATCCTCAGCATGATGGTCCTCGTGGGCACCGAGGTGTTCGCTGTCGCCATCGCGGCCGGTTGGGCCTTGGCGGGCCTGCTCGATCTCGGCGAGCGGGTGGGACACGTCCTGATGGGGGTCTTCAGCCTGTTCGCGGCCTGGATCATGCTCCAGCTCTGGCGCCGGGCGACCAGCATCGAACCGCTGCGCAGCCCCGCGCCCGCCGCCCGTCGCTGAACGGGCGCCTCACCACGGGGAGGTCCGCCACGGTGCATCGGACGGCCGAACGGTCGCGATGCGTTCGACAGTTCGGCGACCTTCCTGCTAGAAGCGGCCCGCGGCGGTCCGTGTGACGATGTTGCAGGTCACGCCTCCGTCCCGGACATGTGCGAGACCGGAAGATCCATGAAAGCCCGTATCATCGTCACCCTGAAGACCGGTGTGCTGGACCCGCAGGGCAAGGCGATCGAGGCCGCGCTCAGGTCCCTCGGCATCGAGGGCGTCGACGGCGTCCGGCAGGGCAAGGTCTTCGACATCGAGGTGTCGGCGGTCGACGGCGCCGCCGCCGAGGCGACCCTGCGCGCGGCCTGCGAGAAGCTGCTGGCCAACACCGTCGTCGAGAACTACGCGATCGAGATCCTCTGATGCGCGCCGCGGTCGTCGTCTTCCCGGGTTCCAACCGCGAGTCGGACGTCGTCCGGGCGCTGCGGCAGTCCGGCGCGCAGGTGAGCTTGGTCTGGCACGCGGACCACGACCTGCCGGCCGGGACCGACCTCGCCGTCCTGCCCGGCGGCTTCTCGTACGGCGACTATCTGCGTTGCGGCGCCATCGCCGGGCGGGCCGCCGCCATGGACGCGGTGCGCGCCCACGCGGCGCGCGGCGGGCTCGTACTTGGCATCTGCAACGGCTTCCAGATCCTGTGCGAATCCGGCCTGCTGCCCGGCGTGCTGATGCGCAACGTCAACCGGCGCTTCATCTGCCACCGGCAGACGCTGCGGGTCGAGCGCACCGACACCCGCTTCACGAGCGCATACACCCAGGGTCAGGTCATCGACGTCTGCGTCGCCCACGGGGAAGGCAATTATTTCGCCGACCCCGACACCCTGGCGCGGATCGAGGGCGAGGGCCGGGTGGCCTTCCGGTACTGCGACGCGGCTGGCGCCGTCACCGTCGAGGCCAACCGCAACGGCTCGCTGAACGCCATCGCGGGCGTCCTCTCGGAAACCGGCACCGTGCTCGGGATGATGCCGCATCCGGAGAATTTCGTCGAAGATCTGGTCGGCGGGACCGACGGGCGCGGCCTGTTCGACAGTCTGGCCGCATAAGCTTGTCGCGCGAAGACCAGTATTAACTGTGTGTTAAGGTTTCCAAGGCATAAAGAGTCATCCAGTGATCTGGATTTCGAGTTGGACGGACCCGTCCGCTCTGTTTTGATGCCTCCCTGATGACTTCTCGAGCCGCTCCATCCGGGGCGGCTTTTTTCTGTGCCGAGACCGGGGACGGTGGCGGCGCGGGGCAGCGTCATAGGCCCCTGATGCGCTCCCTGATTCCGTCAACGAGGGGCCGGAGACGTGGGGCTAGTGCGGGATCCGCGTGTTGCGGCGCCGTCTGTCCCCGCGGGATCTGCGATCGCCGAACGCAGATCCCGCGACACTTGCCCGCGAGACTTGCTCGCTAGATTTGCCAACGAGACTTGTGGTCACCCGCGCAGGCCGGGATCGCCCCGAGGTGAGCCATCGGCCCGACGACGCCTGACCATCCGCAGCCCGCAGGCGATTATCGCAGCCGGGGGGAAGAGACACGCAGGCCCGGCCCCGTGGTCCGCTCGGCGCGGGACCGGCCGACGGCGGGCGTTCCGTCCCGCCGTCGCGCCGTCAGTACAGGCCGCCGGCCTGCGCGGCCCGGTCGGGATCGGGCGGGACCGCCGCGGGTGCGGCCGCCTGGCCGCCGCCTCCGCCAGAAGACGGCGCCGAGTAGGAATCCGGCGGCGCGGTGCCGGGCTTGAACGCCTCCAGGATCGTCCCGGCACCCTCGCCGGAGCCCGCCCGGGTGCCGCTGGCGAGGTTGACACGGATCAGCTTGATCCCCGGGGGCACGCGGAACGGCGTCGGCGGCTTGTCCTTGAGGGCCGTCTTGAGGAACTCGAGGGCGATCGGCGCCGCCAGGCCGCCGCCGGTGGCGCGATCACCCAGCGAGCGCGGCTTGTCGAAGCCGAGATAGATGCCGACCGCCAGATCCGGCGAGAAGCCCACGAACCACGCGTCCTTGGCGTCGTTCGTCGTGCCGGTCTTGCCGGCGAGCGGCTTGCCGATCTGCTTCAGGATCGTGGCCGTGCCGCGCTGGACCACGCCCTCCATGATCGAGACCATCTGGTAGGCTGTGAGCGGATCGAGCACCTGCTCGGAATCGTCCACCAGCTTCGGCTCGTCCTGGCCGGACCACTTCTCGGCGTCGCAGCCGATGCACTTGCGGTTGTCGTGCCGGTAGATCGTCTCGCCGGTGCGGTCCTGGATCCGGTCGATCAGCGTCGGGCGGATGCGCCGGCCGCCATTGGCCAGCATCGAGTAGGCGGTGACCATGCGCATCACCGTGGTCTCGCCGGCGCCGAGCGACATCGGCAGCACCGGCAGCATGTCGTCGTAGACACCGAAGCGGCGGGCGTACTCGGCGATGAGCGGCATGCCGACATCCTTGGCGAGCCGCACGGTCATCAGGTTCTTCGAGTGCTCGATGCCGTAGCGCAGGGTGTGCGGGCCGCCGGACTTGCCGTCGTAGTTCGAAGGCGTCCAGGCTTCCTGGCCGGGGCCGGCCTCGATGGTGATCGGCGAATCCTGCACGATCGAGGCGGGCGTGTAGCCGTTGTCGAGCGCCGCCGAGTAGACGATCGGCTTGAACGAGGAGCCGGGCTGACGCATCGCCTGGGTGGCGCGGTTGAACTCGGATTCGTCGTACGAGAAGCCGCCGACCATGGCGTGGACGCGGCCCGTGTTCGGATCCATCGCCACGATGGCGCCGGAGACCTCGGGCTTCTGCCGCAGCCGGTACTGGCCGCGGCCGCCATCCATCGCCTCGACATAGACCATGTCGCCGGCCTGGAGGTTCGCGCGGCCGGCCCAGCGCATGCCCTCGGGGGTGATTACGCCGGTCTCGCGGTCCTTGCCCACCTGGCCGGACGCCTCGCGCTTGGGCTGGAGGCCGATCTGTACGCCGCCGCCGCCGTTGCCCAGCACCACGGCGAGCCGCCAGGGCGCCACGTCCCCGAGGGCCGGAACCTCGGCCGCCGCCATGCCCCAGTCGCGCCCGGTCAGGTCGACCTTGGTGACCGGACCGCGCCAGCCATGGGCCTGATCGTAGCGCACGAGGCCGTCGACCAGCGCCTTGCGCGCCCAGCCCTGCATCTTCGGGTCGAGGGTGGCGCGCACCGAGAGGCCGCCCTCGTAGAGCTTCTTCTCGCCGTAGCGCTCGGAGATCTCGCGGCGGACCTCCTCGGTGAAGTAGTTGGCGTTGGCGGCATTCGGGAAGGCGACCCGCGGGTTGACCCCGAGCGGCATCTTCTTGGCGGATTCCGCCTCCTCCTTGGTGATGTAGCCGTTCTCCGCCATCAGGCGGATGATCTCGTTGCGGCGGTCCAGCGCCGCCTGGGTCTTGCGGTAGGGGTGGTAGTTGTTCGGCCCCTTCGGCAGGGCGGCGAGGTAGGCCGCCTCGTTGATGGTCAGCTCGTGGACCGACTTGCCGAAATAGTCGAGCGCCGCGGCCGCCACGCCGTGCAGGTTGCGACCCGGGACGATGGTGCCGAGAAAGATCTCGTTGAGGTACAGCTCCAGGATCTTGTCCTTGGAGTAGGCCGCCTCGATCCGCAGGGCGAGCAGCGCCTCCTTGATCTTGCGGTCGTAGGTCTGCTCCGCCGAGAGCAGGAAGTTCTTGGCGACCTGCTGGGTGATGGTCGAGGCGCCCTGGCGCTTGCCCGACTTGGCGTTGGTCAGGAAGGCGCGCACGATCCCCTCGGGATCGATGCCGCCGTGCTTGTAGAAGTTCTTGTCCTCGGCCGACAGGAACGCGGCCACCACGATCTTCGGCATCGCCTGGATCGGCAGATAGAGCCGGCGCTCGCGGGCATACTCGGCGAGCATCGAGCCGTCGGCCGCGTGGACGCGGGTCATCACCGGCGGCTCGTAATTCGAGAGCGCGGCGTGGTCGGGCAGGTCCTGGCTGTACTTCCAGTAGAAGTAGCCGCCCACCACCGCGCCGACCACGAACAGCACCGCGCCGGCGCTGAACAGGATCCCGAAGAAACGAAGGATCAGACGCATCCGGTGTTCCGCTCGTCGCTGGCCCGGCCGAATGCCGGAATCGGCTCATCCGGCGCGTGCGTCCGCTCTCTGTGCGGTCGGCCCCCGGATGCTCCCGTCAGGCCCCTTCGGAATGCCGGTTCGACGGCGGTGCGACGGGGCGTTCGGACGTCCCGTATCGACACTCTATCTATGGTGAAACTGCGGCGGCGGCCGAGCGGCGCGGCAGCGTCGGCCGGCTCAAGGTGGCCCGGTTGGTGAAGAACAGGTCGATCGCCTTGGCCATGGAGCCGGTGACGCCCGCCCGCCACTCCGGCGATTGCAGCATCTCCAGGTCGCGCTTGCTGGAGAGATAGCCGAGTTCCACCAGCACGCTCGGCACGTCGGGGGAGCGCAGCACCACGAAGCGCGCCTCGCGATGGGGCTTGGCGCTCATCTCCATCACGGGGCCGAGTTGACCCATCAGGGTCCGGGCGAAGCCCGACGAGAAGCCGCGGGTCTCCCGCAGGGTCAGCTCCTGGAGGATGTCGGCGATGTCCGGCGGCGCCTCGGCGGCGTCGACGCCCGCGGCGGCGTCGGCCCGGTTCTCGCGCTCGGCGAGCTTGGCGGATTCGGCGTCCGTGGCCCGCTCGGAATTGGTGTAGATCGTGGCGCCGCGCACCTGGGGGGCCGCCGAGATCGAATCGGCGTGGATCGACACGAACAGGTCGGCCTTGGCCTCGCGGGCGAGGCGCACCCGCTCGGCAAGCGGCACGAACACGTCCCGGTCGCGGGTCATCCGGACCCGGTAGCGGCCGCCCGCCTCAAGCTTCCCGACCAGCGTTTGCGCGAAGCCGAACACGATGTCCTTCTCGAACACGCCGCCCACCGCGATGGCGCCGGGATCGGTGCCGCCATGCCCGGCATCGACCATGATCAGCGGACGCTGGTCGGTGCCCTCGGGCGGCGCGCTGCGGGCCTGGGCGGGGGCGGGATCGGCCGCCGCCGCGGCCTTGCGGAACCCGTCCCGGTCGGCGCGCTGGAGGGGGATCGTCAGAAGGACCGCGCCGTCGCGGGGCCGCGTCACCGACTCGATCCGGCCGACCGTGGCGGGCGCGGTGAGGTCGATCACGATGCGCGAGCGGCCGGGGGCGAACAGGCCGTAGCGGAAGGATTGGACGAGACCGTCGCGGCGGCTGCCGGTGCCTGAATCGAGCTGGAAGTTGACCTCGGGCAGGTCGATCACCGCCCGGTCCGGCCGCTCCATCACGAAGCCGCGGGCCTCGACCGCGCGGGACAGGATCAGGGTCAGGCGCGTGGTGCCGGCCTGGCTCGCGAGGTCGGCCCCGATCGCGACGGCGGGCTTCTCGCCGTTCTGCGCGACAACCGGCGTCCCCGCCAGGGCCGGCAGAAGCGCCACGGCGAGGCGAAGCCATGCGGTACGGATCAGGCGCGCGCAGTTCGGCATCGGTCCGGTGTCGTTTCCCGTGCCCTCCGTTAAGGCATGGGACCGACTTGGTTAACGGGCGGTTGCCGTCGCCGGTTCGATCCGGCCGCCGTTGTTGCCGGGATGCGACAAGCCCGGACCGGATCTGCGGCGCGGCCGCCTCAGCGGAACGCGACGCTGCGGCTCGCCTGGCCGATCACCGTGACCCAGCAGGTCAGGGAGGCGTCGGCGGCGCGCTGGGCCTCGCCGACCTGCAGGCGGATCAGATCGGCCGGCGAGCGCGCCCCCGAGAGCGCCCGCAGGTGCGCGAAGGCCGCCTCGCCCTCGCCGCGCACGTAGCGGGCGATGGTCGAGCCGATCGCGACGACGTCGATGCGCCCGGGGGCGAAGGCGCCGTTGTTCAGGACGGCGGCGCTGGCGGCCACCGGCACGGGAGCCGGGACGAGGTCGGTCCCGGGGGCGTCCTCAGCCGCCGGTGCTGCGGCGGCCTCGATCAATTCCGGGGCGGGTTCGGGCTGCAGCGCGTCCAGGTCCGTGTCTACGTCCGGCACCGACGCGGGCTCATCAGCCGCGACCGTGACGGGCGCAGCCGGAAGTGGCGATTCGGCGATCTGAGTCTCGTCCGGGGCCGGTGTGTCCGCATCCTGCGGCGGCTTGGGCGCCCAGGTGGAACGGCTCCCTCTCGGTCGACGCGGCTTTCCCATCGCGCGGTCTCCTCCTGTCGGCTTCAGCCCATCCTGGCGGAGCGGCGGCCGGAAGGTCGTGCGCGGCCGGCCCATCCGCGCCGTCGGCGTCGGACCCGTGACGCCCGGGCGTCGGATCTTGGGAACTTGGTATCTTGGGATCCGGCCGGCGCCGAGCGGCGGGCCGGATCCCGGAACGGGTCCCCGATCACGGATCGGGGACGATTCGGCCGGCCTTAGCGGGCGGCGTTCTGGGCGAGGGCGCCGTAATCCTTGGCCTGGGCCTGGAGCGCGGCGAACTGGCTGCGGACGAACTCGGACTGCAGCTCGAACGCCTCGCGGAGGTCCTTCGTGCGCACCAGCTTCTGGGCGAAGTCGAAGGTCGCGTTGGCATTGGCCTGGGCGTGGTCGAAACCCTTCGCGACCGCGGCGCTGAGCGTCGACTGGAAGGTCTGGCCGGAGGTCTGCGCTTGCTCGGCGACCTTCACGGCGTTCGCCATCATGGTGCCGACGGCGGTCCGGGCCTGATCGACGCTCTTCTCGGCGAAGTCGCGCATCTCGGTCGGGATCTCGAAATTCGGGGTCTGCATCGATGTCTCCAGCATCAACCTTGGAGCGGGACGCCGGATGCGTCCGCGTTGACGCGCCTCTATATGTTGCACTGCAACAAGAAGTCAAGTGCAGGTTCCGGGACCGCGCCCGGCGGAGCCAGGGTCGATAAAGTGCCGATCCGATGGTCTCGCAAGTCCTCGGATCGCCGTCCGGCCGCGATGGCAGCTCGCGATCGAGCGATGCCCTTCATTCAATCGGCCAAGATTGCTCAATCCGGCGGAGCATCGCTTTGCAAAAAACTATCTCCCTGTCCAGAGAGATACGAACGGATCGTGAATGCTTTCGGCACCACCAGGATTCGAGCCGGCTCAGGACCGGTGCAGTCCGAGCCGTGATTCGGGATGCTGCATCGCACCAGCAGTGGATCCGGCCAGGCCAGCATAGAGCGCGCGGAGCGCGGCCGTGTGGGCCTCCAGGCCCAGGGGCGTCGCATGGGACAGCCGGCGGGCCTCAGCCCCGAGCGCCCCAGTGAGGGCGTCGTCCCGCAGGGCCGTGAAGGCCGCGGCCAGCGGCCCGATCTCCGGGGGGACCACGAAGCCGCTTCGGCCGGGCCGGACCTTCTCGGCGGCCCCGGAGCGGTCGGAGGCCACCACGGGGATCCCGGCCGCCAGAGCCTCGTAGACCGTCAGCGGCCCGGTCTCGTACCAGCGCGACGGGGCGGCCAGCGCCCGGGCGCGGGCGCGCAGCGTATCCCAGACCGCCTCGGGCCTCTGCCAGCCGACCACCTCCACCCCGTCCCGGGCGCGCAGCTCCGCCTCCAGGGGGCCGGCGCCGATGAACAGGGCGGGGAGCCCGGCGGCCCGGGCGGCGTCGGCCACGAGGTCGGCGCCCTTCTCCCGGGTCAGGCGCCCCACGTAGGCGATCGCGTCGCCGCGGGCCGGCTCTGCGGCCGGTCCCGCCGGAAGCCGGATCGGGTTGTCGACCCGGTGGTGCGTGACCCTGTAGCCGCCGAGCAGGTCTCCCAGCCGTCGCCGGCTGGCATCGCACACATGGACGACGTGGAGCGGGCGCTGCCGGATCACCTGCCGCAGCGCCGCAGCGCGGGCGACGCGCACGAGCTTGTGCACCCGGCTGCGCGGGTCGCAGGGCGCCGCGATGCAGGCGGCCGACAGGGGGGTGAGCCCGCAGGGCTCGGCCCGGTCGAACCGGTAATAGACGCCGTTCGGGCAGGCCAGGGCGTAGTCGTGCAGGGTGACGACCAGGGGCGCCCCGGTCGCCGATAAGACCGGGAAGACCGCGGGCGACAGGGTCCGGGTCCATTGATGCAAGTGGATGCAGTCCGGCGGCGCGGCGAGGGCGGCGAGCGCCCCGGCGAGCC
>NZ_JBFUGA010000101.1:0-20283 GCF_056403155.1 Methylobacterium sp. P3_A11 | reverse complement strand
ACCTACGACGACAAGAGTTCCGCCTCCGACGCGGTCCGCGCCTTCCAGCGGGCGGTCTCGGAGGACAAGGTCAACCTCGTCATCGCCAGCTACATCTCGGAGGTGGTGCTGGCGCTGATGCCCTGGGCGGCCCGGCTCAAGACGCCGATGATCACCCCCGGCGCCGCCTCCAACGAGATCAGCGTCAACGTCCACAAGGACTACGCCCGCAACAAGTACACCTTCCACGGCTACCTGACCTCGCACGCCCTGGCGCAGGCGGTCTGCGACTCGGCCAAGGAGGTGCTGGTCGGGACGCTCAAGGCCAAGACCGCGGCGATCATGAGCGAGGACGCGGCCTGGACCCGGCCGCTAGACGCCGCCTACGAGGAGTGCCTGCCGAGATCCGGGCTGAAGGTGGTGGAGCATGTCCGCTTCTCGCCGGACACGGGCGACTTCACGCCGATCTACAACAAGATCGAAGCGGCCAAGCCCGACCTGATCGTCACCGGCATCGCCCATGTCGGTGTGCAGCCGACGGTGCAGTGGCAGAACCAGCAGGTGCCGATCGCCATGACCGGCATCAGCGGCCAAGCCACCTCCTCGACCTTCTGGGCCAACACCAACGGCGGCACGCAGGGCGTGCTGTTCGACAGCGTGGCGCTGCCGGGCGTGGCGCTCACCGAGAAGACGATCCCGTTCGCCGACGCCTTCACCAAGCGCTTCGGCGGCGCGCCTTCCTACGCGGGCTACATGGCGTACGACGCCGTCTACTACACCGCGGAGGCGATCAAGCGGGCCGGCTCCACGGAGGCCGACAAGCTCGTCGATGCCCTGGAGAAGACCGACTGGGTCGGCACCGTCGGGCACCTGAAGTTCTACGGCAAGGACGAGCCGTTCACCCACTCGATCCAGTACGGCCCCGGCCTGATGACCAGCGTGCTCGGGCAGTGGCAGAACGGCAAGCAGGTGGCGATCTGGCCGGCGGCGACGGCGAACGGGACCATGGTCCTGCCGCCCGCGGTCAAGCCGGCCGTGCAGTAGGCCGGGGCGGGCAGCGCGGTGATCGGCCTCCAGATTCTCGTCGACGGCTTCGCCATCTCGGCCCTCTATGCGCTCGGCGCGATGGGCTTCACCCTGATCTTTGGGGTCTCGGGCGTCCTCAACCTCACGCACGGGGCGCTGATGGTCATGGCCGCGGTGGCGGCCTGGGCGGCCTCCGCGCTGTTCGGACTCGGCTCCTATGCGGGGGCGGTGATCGGCGTGCTGTGCGGGCTCGTCGGCGCCCTGGTCACCTACTTCGCCATCGTCGCGCCGATCGAGCGCAGCAAGGCGATCCCCAGGGAGGAGAAGGAGATCTTCGTGCTCACCGGCACGCTGCTCTGGGGCATCATGATCCAGGAGCTGGTGGCCTACTTCTTCACCGACAATCCCAAGACGGTCTTGCCGATCGTCGAGGGGGTGATCGAGATCGCCGGGGTGCGAACGCCGAAGAACGAGATTTTCACGGCGGTGATCTGCTGGGTGGTGATCGCCCTGCTGTGGCTGTTCGTGAACCGGGCGCGGGCCGGCAAGGTCCTGCTCGCCGCCTCCATGAACCCGCGGGGCGTGACGCTGCTCGGCCACGACATGGGGAAGATCTACGTGGCGGTCTGGGCGATCTACGGGCTGCTCGCCGGCATCGCCGGGGTGCTGCTCGGGATGTTCCTGGGCGTCTCCTCGTACTCGGTGGGGCCGCTCACCGCGAGCGCCTTCTCGATCGTGGTGCTGGGGGGCCTGGGGTCGGTCACTGGCTCGCTGATCGCCGCCTACGTGGTCGGCTACCTCGAGACCGCCACCGCCTACCTGATCTCGCCCGCCTACCGGGTGATTCCGGCGCTGCTGCTGCTGGTCGCGGTCATGTACCTGCGCCCGCAGGGCCTGCTTGGGCGGCGGTGATGCGCGGGCTCGGCATCCAAGTGACCCCTGGTCGCGCGACCTGCCCCCTCTCCCGCTCGGGAGAGGGTTGGGGTGWGGGATGCGCCCACTCCGGATCGTACTCGACCCTCACCCTGTCTCTCTCCCGCTCGGGAGAGGGGACCCCCGCCTTGTCCGTACCGCACCGGGCAATCGGATTCGTAATGGTCGATCCTGGTCTGGCTCATCCATGAAGCTCCTCACCACCCCCGGCTTATGGATCGCGATCCTCGCCGTCCTGGCCGCCGCCACCCTGCCCTGGTGGGTCTCCGGCTACATCCTCGGCCTCCTGACCATCGCCTACTATTTCGGCGTGTTCGCGATGGCCTGGGACCTGCTCTTCGGCTTCGCCGGCGAGGTGAATTTCGGCCCGACCTTCCTGATCGGCCTCGGGGCCTACGGCGCCGGCATCCTCAACAACCGCTACGAACTGCCGATCCCCTGGTGCCTCGCGGCCGGCACCTTGCTCGCCGTCGTCGGCGGCCTCGCCCTGGCGCTGCCGGCGCTCAAGGTCCGTGGCCCCTATTTCGGCCTGATCACCCTGGTGGCGGTTCTGCTCCTGCAGAACATGATCGTGGTCTTCTCCGGCCTCACCGGCGGCGAAATCGGCCTGACCGTGCCCGACGTCATCTCCATCGACGCCGACACCAACTACTGGCTGGCGCTCGGCTTCATGGCGGTCTCCGGCCTGATCCTCACCGCCATCGCCCGCTCGCCCGCGGGGCTGATCCTCCAGGCCGCCGGCCAGGACCCGGTGGTGACCGGGGCGCTCGGCTTCAACGTCGCCAAGCACAAGCTCGCGGCCTTCGCGGTCAGCGCCGCCTTCTCGGGCCTCGCGGGCGGGCTGGTGGTCTTCTACATGGGCACCGCCTCGGTCGGCACGCTGATCGACACGGCGGTGGGCGTGCAGGTGATCATCGCGGCGGTGCTCGGCGGCCGGCGCACCATCGTGGGCGCGGCTCTGGGCGCCRTGTTCCTGATCGCGGCGGGCGAATTGCTGCGGCCGCTCGGGGTGCTTTCGACCTTCGTGGTCTCCGCGGTGGCGCTCCTCGTGATCCTGTTCGTGCCGTCGGGGCTGCTTGGCCTCGCATCCCTCCGGAGAGCGCGATGACCGTCGCCGTGCGGCCCGCGCCGCTGCAGCCCGTCGCCCCCGCCGTGACCGCCGAACCCTGCCTCACCGTGCGCGGCCTGACCAAGCGGTTCGGCGGCCTCGTCGCCGTCAAGGACATCGACCTCGACCTGCGGCCCGGGGAGATCCTCGGGCTGATCGGCCCGAACGGGTCGGGCAAGTCCACCGTGATGAAGCTGATCATGGGCCTGGAGCGCCCGAGCGCCGGCTCGATCCGCCTCGACGGCACCGAGATCGGCGGGATGCCGGCCCACCGGGTGGCGCGCTCCGGGATCGGCCTCGTGTTCCAGCACGCCCGCCCGCTTCAGCGGCAGACGGTGCTGGAGAACATCAGCCTCGCGCTCCTGCCCGACAGCCTGATCCGGCTGGCCGCCGACCCGCACGTGGCCAAGCGCGCGCGCGAGATCGCCGAGCGCGTCGGCCTCGGCGCCGTGGCCGACCGGCGCCCCGGAACCCTGCCCTTCGCGGACCTGCGCCGGCTGGAGCTCGCCAAGGCCATCGCCCGCGATCCGCGGGTCGTGCTGGTCGACGAGCCCTTCGCGGGCCTGACCGGCGGCGAGGTCGCGGCCTTCTCGGAGCTGATCCGCGGCTTCCGCGACGAGGGCAAGGCCGTGCTCCTCGTCGACCACAATGTGAAGAGCGTCTCGGCCCTCGTGGACCGGGTCTTCGCCATGTATCTCGGCGAGCGCATCGCCGAGGGCTCGGCCGAGTCGGTGATGGCCGACCCGACCGTGCGCCGGGTCTATCTCGGCGGCAGCATCGAGACGGCGGCCCGGCCCGAGGCTGCGTTCAAGCCCGACTCGCTGTTGACCGTCGAGAACGTCGACGTGCTCTACGGCAAGGCTCAGGCTCTGCGCTCCGCCGCGATCCACGTCCACGAGGGCGAGTTCGTCTCGGTGGTCGGCCTGAACGGGGCCGGCAAGACCACCCTGTTCAACGCGATCTCGGGCCTCGTCCCGCATACCGGCACGATCCGGTTTGACGGCCAGGATCTCTCGCGGATGAAGCCCGCCGCCATCGCCCGGGCCGGCATCGTCCAGGTGCCCGAGACCCGCGAGCTGTTCGGCGACCTCAGCGTGCGCGAGAACCTCGACCTCGGCGGCCAGCATTTCCCGAAGGCCGAGAGCGCCAAGCAGCGCGACTGGCTCTACGAGCTGTTCCCGATCCTCAAGGCCCGCGAGGGCCAGACCGCCCGCACCCTGTCGGGGGGCGAGCAGCAGATGCTGACCATCGCCCGGGCGCTGATGATGCGCCCGCGCCTCCTGATCCTCGACGAGCCGACGCTCGGCCTCGCCCCGGTGATCCTGGAGCTGCTGTCGAAGGCGCTGGAGAAGCTGCGGCAGACCACGCCGATCACGGTCCTGCTCGGCGAGCAGAACGTCACCTTCGCGCTCCCCCACGCCGACCGGGTCTACGTGCTGGAACAGGCCCGGATCGTGTGGGAAGGACCGCCGCAGCGTTTCGCCAGCGAGATGGGATCGGCCTATCTGTGAGGGGCGCATCCAGAGCCGCGGCAACCCCCTCCCCCCTCTGGGAGGGAGGGTGGCCCCCGGGAGGGGGTCGGGAGAGGGGCAGCGCGACGGTGCAGGACCGGGCTGCTGCGGCCGTCACGAAGGCTCCGCCCCCTTCGGAAGCGCCGCTCCCCTCTCCCGACTCCTGCTGACGCAGGGGCCACCCTCGCCCGCAGAGGAGGAGGGAGAGACGCGGAGCCCGGCTCGCGCAAGCTTGGTGCGCTAACCCATCGGAAAAACCCTAGGGAGCGGACGCCTTGGATTTCAATCTCTCCCAGTCCCAGACGCACTGGCTCGGGCGCGTCCGCGCCTTCATCGCCGCCGAGATCCTGCCTGCCGCCAGCGCGGTCGCGGCGGAGCGCGCCGAGAGTTCCGCCCCCTCCCCCACGATGGAGCGGCTCAAGGAGAAGGCGCGGGCCGAGGGCCTCTGGAACCTGTTCCTGCCGCCCTCTCCCGAGCACGACACCGTGGAATACCGCGGCGCCGGCCTGACCAACCTCGACTACGCGCTCTGCGCCGAGGAGATGGGCCGGGTCGGGATCGCCTCGGAATGCTTCAACTGCGCGGCGCCCGACACCGGCAACATGGAGGTGCTGCACCGCTACGGCAGCCCGGCCCAGAAGGAGACGTGGCTGCGGCCGCTCATGGCGGGCGCGATCCGCTCGGCCTTCCTGATGACCGAGCCGGAGGTCGCCTGCTCGGACGCCACCAACATTAGCACGTCGATCCGCCGCGACGGCGACCACTACGTCGTCGACGGCCGCAAGTGGTGGTCGACCGGCGTCGGCGACCCGCGCTGCCGGATCGCGATCCTGATGGGCAAGACCGATCCGGAGGCGCCCCGCCACCGGCAGCAATCGCAGATTCTGGTGCCCATGGACACGCCGGGCGTGCGCGTCGCGCGCCTGCTGCCGGTCTTCGGCTACGAGGACGCCCCCAAGGGCCACGGCGAGGTGGTCCTGGAGAATGTCCGAGTGCCGGCCGGGAACCTGATCCTCGGCGAGGGCCGCGGCTTCGAGATCGCGCAGGGCCGGCTCGGACCGGGCCGCATCCACCATTGCATGCGCACCATCGGGGCCGCGGAGGTGGCGCTGGAGGCCATGGCGCGCCGCCTTGTCTCCCGGGTCGCCTTCGGCAAGCGGATCAGCGAGCAATCGGTCTGGGAGCAGCGGGTCGCGGAGGCGCGGATCGACATCGAGATGACCCGCCTCCTCTGCCTGAAGGCCGCCGACATGATGGACAAGGTCGGCGCCAAGGGCGCCAAGCTCGAGATCGCCATGATCAAGGTCGCGGCGCCGCGGGTGGCGCTGAAGGTGATCGACGACGCGATCCAGGCCCATGGCGGGGCCGGGGTCTCGGAGGATTTCGGGCTCGCCAGGATGTACGCGCATATTCGCACCCTGCGGCTCGCCGACGGACCCGACGAGGTCCATAACCGCTCGATCGCCCGGCTGGAATTCGGGCGCTACACCAATGCCCGCGAGGGCGCATGAGCGACGCGGATGTCTTCTCCGGCCTGAAGCCGGTCGAGCCGCGCCACCGGATCGACGAGGCGAAACTCGCCGCCTGGATGGAGGGGCAGATCCGCGGCTACGTCGGCCCGCTCACGGTGCAGCAGTTCCGCGGCGGCCAGTCGAACCCGACCTACCGGCTCGACACGCCGGGCCAGGCCTACGTGCTGCGGCGAAAGCCCTTCGGGCCGCTGCTGCCCTCCGCGCACGCGGTGGAGCGCGAGTTCCGGGTGATCGGCGCCCTCTACGGCGAGGGGTTCCCGGTGCCGCGCCCCTTCGCGCTGTGCGAGGATCCGGACGTCATCGGCGCGGCCTTCTACGTGATGGAGGCGGTGGACGGCGCCGTGCACTGGGACGGCGCCCTGCCGGGCCTCGACCGCCACGCCCGCCACCGCCACTATGCCGGCATGATCGCCACGCTGGCGCGCCTCCACGCCATCGACCCGGAGGCGGCGGGGCTCGCCGATTACGGACGGCCCGGCAACTATTTCGCCCGGCAGGTCGACCGCTGGACCCGCCAGTACCGCGCCGCCGAGGACGGGCGCCTGGAGGATGTCGAGCGGCTGATCGCGTGGCTGCCCAAGACCGTGCCCGAGCAGCAGGGCGCCGCCATCGTCCACGGCGACTACCGCCTCGACAACCTGATCTTCTCCCGCGACGGCGGCGTCGGCGCCGTCCTCGACTGGGAATTGTCGACGCTCGGCGACCCGCTCGCCGATTTCAGCTACCTGCTGATGCAGTGGGAACTGCCGGCCGACGGGCGCAGCGGGCTCGGCGGCCTCGACCTTCAGGCGCTCGGCATCCCCACCCGGGACGAGGCGGTGGCGCTCTACTGCCGGGCCGCGGACCGGACGTCCCTGCCCGATCTCGACTGGTACTTCGCCTACAACCTGTTCCGGCTGGTCGGCATCCTCCAGGGCGTGGCGGCCCGCGCCAAGGCCGGCAACGCCGCGAGCGAGCACGCCGCCGCCATGGCGGCCCGGGTGCCGAAGCTCGCCGCCGCGGCCTGGTCCTTCGCCGAGCGGGCGGGGGCGTGAGCATGGATCCCGCCGTGGACCTCGCCGGCCGCGTCGTCGCCGTCACGGGGGCCGCACGGGGCATCGGCCAAGCCCTCGCCGGGGCCGCGCGGGCGCGCGGCGCGACGATCGTGGCCCTCGACCGGGACGGCACCGGGGCGGAGGCCGTAGCCGCCCGGCTCGGCGGACAGGCCTATGCCCTCGACGTGGGCGATGCGGAGGCTGTCGCCGCCGTTCTCGCGCGGATCGAGCGCGAGATCGGTCCCATCGCCCTCTACTGCTCCAATGCCGGCATCCTGGAGCGCGATCCCGATCCGGACCTCGCCACCTCGGCGGATCCGGAGAGCTGGGCGCGGTCCTGGGCGGCCAACGTCATGGGCCATGTCCACGCGGCGCGGGTTCTGGTCCCGCTCTGGCGCGGACGGGGCGGGGGCGCGTTCCTCGGCACGGTCTCGGCGGCGGGGCTGCTCAGCCAGATCGGCAGCGCCACGTACGCGGCCACCAAGCACGCGGCGCTGGCCTTCCTGGAGCACCTCGCCATCGCCCATGCCGAGGACGGGATCCGGGTCGCCGCCCTCTGCCCGCAGGGCGTCGACACCGCCATGCTGGGGACGGCCAGCGCCGCCGCCCGCGACGGCGTGCTGGCGCCGGAGTCGGTGGCCGAGGCCGCCCTCGACGGCTTGGCGGCGGGGCGCTTCCTGATCCTGCCGCACCCGCAGGTGGCCGAATACGCCCGCCGCCGGGCCGAGGATCCCGACCGCTGGCTCGCCGGTATGGCGCGCCTGCGCCGGTCGATGCGGGCGGGGGACTGACGATGGGCGACGTCCGGCAACACCCTCGGCGGCCGGATGGAACGCGGGTCCCCTCTCCCGCACGGGAGAGGGGGCCGGTCGCGGACTTCAGGGGCCGATGCGCGCGCACCGGAGCCATGGAGATGGCGACGGTGCCTGTGCGCCGCGCCAACAAGAGCAGAGCTGTGCCATGTCCCTGTTCGATCTGACCGGCAAGGTCGCCCTCGTCACCGGCTCCTCCCGGGGCATCGGCCGGGCGATCGCCCTGCGGATGGCCGAGCACGGCGCCCGGGTGGTGATCTCCTCGCGCAAGCGCGAGGCCTGCGCGGCGGTGGTCGCCGAGGTCGAGGCCGCCCACGGGGCCGGCCGCGCCGTGGCGATCCCGGCGAGCATCTCGGTGAAGGCGGAGCTGGAGGCCCTCGTTGCCGAGACGGAAAGGCAGCTCGGTCCCGTGGACGTCCTGGTCTGCAACGCCGCCAGCAACCCCTATTACGGCCCCCTCGCCGACATCTCGGACGCCCAGTTCCGGAAGATCCTGGACAACAACGTCCTGTCGAACCACTGGCTGATCCAGATGGTCGCCCCCGGCATGGTCGCGCGGCGAGACGGGGCGATCGTCATCGTCTCCTCGATCGGGGCGCTCAAGGGCTCGCCGGTGATCGGCGCCTACAACGTCTCCAAGGCCGCCGACCTCCAGCTCGCCCGCAACTACGCGGTGGAATACGGACCCGCCAATGTCCGGGTGAACTGCCTCTGCCCGGGGCTGATCCGCACCGATTTCGCCCGCGCCCTGTGGGAGGATCCCGAGATGCTGGCCTCCACCACGGCCGCCGCCCCCCTGCGCCGGATCGGCGAGCCCGACGAGATCGCGGGGGCCGCCGTGTTCCTCACCTCCCCGGCGGGCCGGTTCGTCACCGGCCAGGCGCTGGTCGTCGACGGCGGGGTGACGATCGCCCGATGAGCCCCGATCCCCGCATTCCCGCCGGCTGGCCGGCCCTGCCCTTCCGCGACGCCGAGGCGCGGCTCACCGGCCGGGGCGCGCCCTTCGAGATCGCCACGGTCGCGATCCGGGGCGTGCCGACCCGGATCTGGGTGAAGGCCCCGCCGACCCTGCGCGACCTGTTCCGGATCGCCCAGGGGCACGGAGACCGGACCTTCGTGGTCTACCGCGACGAGCGCGTCACCTTCACGGGGTTTTCCCGCGCGGCGATCGCCCTGGCGCGGGCGCTCGCGGCGGCCGGAATCCGGAAGGGCGACCGCGTCGCCATCGCGATGCGCAACCTGCCCGAATGGCCGGTGAGCTACTTCGGCGCCCTGCTCGCCGGCGCGATCGCGACGCCGCTCAACGCGTGGTGGACCGGTCCGGAACTCGCCTACGGGCTCCGGCATTCCGGGGCGCGGGTGCTGATCGCCGACGGCGAGCGCTTCGCCCGGATCGCTCCGCACCTCGCCGAAGGCCCGGCCCCGGAACGGATCTTCACCACCCGGATGGAGCCCGATCCCCGGACGGTCCCGCTCTCCGACATCGTCGGCCCGGTGCAGGACTGGGCGAACCTGCCCGACGGAGCCCTGCCCGACATCGCCCTCGATCCCGAGGACGACGCGACCCTGTTCTACACCTCGGGCACCACCGGCCATCCGAAGGGTGCGGTCGGCACCCACCGGGCGGCCGCCACCACGGTGATGGCCTATCCATACTCGGCGGCGCGCAGCGCCCTGCGCCGGGGCGAGAGCCCGCCCAAGCCCGACCCGTCCGCGCCGCAGCGGGCGGCGCTGCTGGTGATCCCGCTGTTCCACGTCACCGGCTGCCACGCGAGCCTCGGGGCGGCGCTCTACGGCGGCCACCGGCTGGTGATGATGCACCGCTGGGACGCGCACGCGGCCCTCGACCTGATCGAGGCCGAGGGCTGCACCAGCGCGGGCGGGGTGCCGACCATCGCGTGGCAGCTCGCCACGGCCGCCCGGGAGGCCGGCCGGCCGCTGCCGACCCTTGAGGGCGTCACCTATGGCGGTGCGCCGGCCGCCGGCGACCTCGTGCGGGCGCTGGGCGAGGCCCTGCCCCGGGTCGTCCCCGGGACCGGCTGGGGCATGACCGAGACCTCGGCGACCTTCACCCATCACCAGGGCGAGGATTACCTCGCCCATCCCGATTCCTGCGGGCCGCCCCTGCCGGTCTGCGAGGTGCGGATCGTCGATCCCCTCGGGGACGACCTGCCGCCGGGCTGCGTCGGCGAACTCTGCGTGAAGGGGCCGAACGTCGTCCGCGGCTACTGGGAGGACCCGAAGGCCACCGCCGAGACGTTCTCGGAGGGCTGGCTGCGCACCGGCGACCTCGCCCGCGTCGACGCGGAGGGCTTCCTGACCATCGTCGACCGGATCAAGGACATGCTGATCCGCGGCGGCGAGAACATTTATTGCTGCGAGGTCGAGAACGCCCTCTTCGCCCATCCGGACGTGATCGACGCCGTGGTGCTGCCGGTGCCCCATCCGACCCTCGGGGAGGAGCCGGGTGCCATCGTGACGCTGGCGGAGGGGGCGAGCACCGGCGCCGCGGAGATCCGCGCCTTCGCGGCCGAGCGGCTCGCGGCGTTCAAGGTGCCGGTGCGGATCGTGATCTGGGACGGGCTGCTGCCGCGCAACCCGGCCGGGAAGATCCTGCGGGCGCCCCTGCGGACGGTGTTCGCGGAGGCCTCAGCTCAGAACGGCTCGCCCCCGTCGTCGGGCCGGTAGACCCGCAGGGTCCGGCCGTCCGGGAACTGCACCGTCCGGCGGTGGACCACGAGGTAGCCGGCGGCCTGTGCGCTGCTCAGGCGGTCGAGGCGATCATCGGCATAGCCGGGCGCCTCGCCATAGCCCGGCCCATAGCCGTAGGCCCGGTAGCGGGCGTAGCCCTCCGTGGGCGGCGGGGGCGGTGCGGCGGCGGCGACCTGCGGGGCTCTGCGGATCGTCCGGACCCGCGTCGCTGCGACGCGGGCGCGGCGCGGCGTAGCGGCCATCCGCTTCGCGACCGGTGACCGGCTGCGGGCCACCGTCCGCTCGCGGGCGGGCCGCGCCGCGACGGCCTTCCGCCTGGCCGGCGTCGTCTTGATGTCCGACGATGCGGCGGCGGGGGTCGATACGGCCGGCACCGGTGCGACGGCCTTCCGACCCGCGGCCGGCGCTGTCTCGGCGGCCGGCTTGTGGGCCGGCGGGTCCGTCCAGGTCGTGGCCGCGGGCTCGGCGGAGGCGCCCCCGAGGCCGAGGACCAGGATGAAGGCGGCGAGGCTCGTTCGCGCACCGTACGGCATGGCGCACTCCTGAAATCGCGGCGGTTCGGACGGATCCGCGGGGCGGTGCGACAATAGATCGAACCGCCGCGCAGGGGAATTCCGTCGATCCATTTCCACGAAGATCGCCGAAACACGTTTAATACCGATGACACCCCGATCCCGTCGGACACGGGGCGGTTCGCGGCGACCCGCGGAACCCGCGGCCGCGTGCGCGGTTGGCTGACCATGTCCACCCCTGCCGATGCGTCTTCCGGCCCCCCGCCCGGCCTGCGGGTGAGCGTCGACCTCAACTTGTGCCAGGCCTACGCCCAATGCTGCTATGCGGCGCCACGGCACTTCCGCATCGACGGCCATGAGGCCCTGTTCTACGATCCTGCGCCCGCCGCGCGGGACCGGGACGACATCGAGCGGGCGCGCGTCGCCTGCCCGGTTCAGGCGATCCGGGTCGAGGATCCGGAGCAGGGCGCCTGATGGCGCAGACCTCCGGGCGTGTCCTCGTGGTGGGGGCCGGCCTCGCGGCCCTGCGCGGCGCCGAGGCTATGCGGGCGGCGGGGTTCGCCGGCCCGCTCACGATCGTCGGCGACGAGCCTTGTCGCCCCTATGACCGGCCGCCCCTCTCGAAGCACGTCCTGACCGGGGCCATCCCGGCGGACGCCACGACCCTGCCGGGCAGCCGCAGCCTCGCCGCGGACTGGCATCTCGGCAACCCGGCCGTCGGCCTCGACCGGGAGGCCTGCACCGTCCGTCTCGCGGACGGGCGCGTCCTGCCCTACGACCGCCTACTCATCGCCACCGGCACCCGTGCCCGTCCCTGGCCGAACCCGCACGAGGGCCGGCTTGCCGGCGTCTTCACCCTGCGCGGGCGGGACGACGCCGCCGCCCTGCGGCGCGCCCTCGCCGCCGGCCCGAAGCGCGTGCTGGTGATCGGCGCCGGCTTCATCGGTTGCGAGGTCGCGAGCCTGTGCCGGCAGCTCGGCCTGCCCGTCACCCTCGTGGAGCCCGGCCCGACGCCGTTGGCCCGCATCCTCGGCGCCGCCGTCGGGGCCTTCATCGGCGCTATCCACGCCGGGCGCGGCGTCGAGCTGCGCTCCGGCAGCGAGGTCGAGTGGCTGGAGGACGCGGGGGGCCGACTGGTGCGCGCGCACCTCGTCGACGGCGGCCGCATCGAGGCCGACGTCGCCGTGATCGCCCTCGGCGCCGTGCGCAACACCGAGTGGCTCGACGGGGCCGGCCTCTCGGCGGATCCGGGCGGCGTCGATTGCGACGGGGACGGCCACGTCCTCGATACCGATGGACGACCCGACCGGCGCATCGCCGCGGCCGGGGACGTCGCGCGGTTTCCGCACCCGCTCTACGGCGGCCGGCGCGTCGCCCTGGAGCACTGGAGCCACGCGGTGGCGCAGGGCGTCCATGCGGGCCGGCTGCTCGCCGGAGCGCCGACCGGGGTGCCCTACGGCGCCCTGCCGACCTTCTGGTCGACGCAGGGCGACCTGGTGGTGAAGTCCGCCGGCCTGACCGAGGGCGCCGACGCGGTGGCCGTCACGCAGGGCGATCCGGCGTCCGGCCGCTTCGTCGCGGTCTATGGCCGTGCGGGCCGCTGCATCGCGGCGGTGTCGGTGGATTCGGCCCGCTGGCTGCCGGCCCATGCCGAGCTGGTCGCCGCAGGGGCACCGTTTCCCCCGCGGGACGCCGCGACCGACCGGCCGAAGGACATCGCGGTCCTCGAGCCGGGCTTCTTCTGAGGAGACCCATGCCCGACGCCAGCCTCCTCGATCAGGTCAAGGATTTCGCCAACCGCGCGAATCCATATCCCGTCTACGCGAAGCTGCGGGAGCACCCCGTCTCCCGCCAGGACGACGGCACCGCGGACGGCACCTGGGTGGCGGCGACCTACGGCACCATCGCGAGCCTCCTGCAGGACCCGCGGGTCAGCTCCGAGACCCTGCCGCCGGCCGACCGGCCGCGCACCGGCAATCCCCTCACCGACCTGATCGTGAAGCCCCTCAAGGACTGGATGATGGACCGGCACCGGGTCTTCATCTTCCGCGACCCGCCGGACCACGACGCCCTGCGCTCGGCGGTGATGCACCAGTTCAGCCACGCGCGCGTCCAAACGATGCGCGCGCGCTCCGAGCGGCTGGTGGCCGATCTACTGAATGAGAAGTGCGGCGCCCGGGAGATCGACGCGGTCGACGACCTCGCCTACCCGCTGCCCGTGACGGTGATCTGCGAATTGTTCGGCGTGCCCCGGGAGGACGAGGCGAAGTTCCACGGCTGGGCGACGCAGCTCGCTACCGCCCTCGAACCCGACAGCCTGTCCGACCCCGAGATCCGTGCCGAGAACAGCCGGACCTTCGACGCGATCGGGGGCTACATGGGCGACCTGATCAAGGAGAAGCGCAGGCACCCGCAGGACGACATGCTCTCGGGGCTTGCCAACCACGCCACCCCGGCGGGCGTGAAGATGGGCGATTACGACCTCATCGCCACGTCGATCCTGATGCTCGTGGCCGGGCACGAGACCACCGTGAACCTGATCACCAACGGTCTGCTGACCCTGCTCCGGCATCCCGACGAGCTGGAGCGCCTGCGCCGGGATCCACTCCGAGCCCCACGGCTGATCGAGGAGCTGCTGCGCTACGAGCCGCCGGTGCAGTTCCGGACCCGCCGGACGCTCTCGGCCATCGACATCGCGGGCGTGACGATCCCGGCGGGCGCCGACCTCGTCCTGCTGCTGGCCGCCGGAAACCGCGACGCGGCCGTCTTCCCGGATCCCGACCGGTTCGACCCGGACCGTGCCGGCATCCGCCATCTCGGCTTCGGCGGCAGCCTGCATTACTGCGTCGGCGCGCCGCTCGCCCGGTTCGAGGCCGAGGCGGCGCTGACCGCCCTGGCGTCTCGGCTGAAGGCGCCGCGCCTGATCGAGGACCCGCCGCCCTACCGGCCGGGGGCGGCCCTGCGCGGGCCGGAGCACCTGCGGGTGGCGATCGACGGGATCGCCTGACCCGCGGCCGGCCGTCGCCGGAGGTCGGCGGCCCGGGGCGAGGCTCAGGCCGCTTTGACCGCGGCGAGGAACGTCGTCACCTCCTGGCCGAGGCTCGTGGAGTACCGGGCCAGCTCCTGGGCGGCGGTCAGGACCTGACTGGAGGCCGCTCCCGTCTCGCCGGCGGCCTTGCGCACGTCGGCGATGTCGTGGCTGACCGCCTGCGTCCCCTCCGCGGCCTGCGTGACGTTCCGGACGATCTCGTCCGTCGCCGCGCCCTGCTCCTCCATGGCGGCGGCCACGCTGAGCGCCACCGTGCGCATCTCGTCGATCGCCCCCCCGATCGTCCGCATCGCCTCGGCGGCCTGCCGCGTCTCGGTCTGGATCGATGCGATTTGCGTGGCGATGGTCTCGGTCGCCCGGGCGGTCTGGGACGCCAGGGCCTTCACCTCGCCGGCGACCACGGCGAAGCCCTTCCCGGCCTCCCCGGCCCGCGCCGCCTCGATGGTGGCGTTGAGCGCCAGCAGGTTGGTCTGTCCGGCGATGCCGGCGATCAGGCCCATCACCTCGCTGATCTGGTCCGTGCCCCGGGACAAGACCTGAATGAGGTCGTTCGTGCGGGCGACGTCGGTGCTGGCCCGGTCGGCCATCGCGGAGGACTGGGCGACGCGGGCCGCGATCTCCTGGATCGAGGCCGACATCTCCTCGCTGGCGGCCGCCACGGTCTGGACGTTGCTCGACGTCTGCTCCGAGGTCGTGCTCACCCGCACGGACTGCTCGCTGGTCCGCGCCGCCGTGCGGGTCATCTCCTGGGCGGTCGCCTCCATCTCCACCGCGGCCGAGGACAGGCCCTGCGTCAGCGCACCGACCTGCGCGTCGAACCGCGCGGTCACCGCATCGAGCATCTGCGCCCGGCGCATCTTCGCCACGCTCTCCGCCGGGGCCGCCGCATCGGCCGCGCGCTTGGCGATCAGGGCGTCCTTGAAGACCTGGACGGCGCGGGCCATGGCGCCGACCTCGTCGCCGCGCCCCTGATCCGCCACCGGCACGGCGAGGTCGCCATTCGCGAGGCCGCGCATCGCCGCGGTCAGGCGGGTGATCGGGCGGGACAGGCTGTTGCCGATCATCAGGAGCAGCGCCAGGATCGGCAGGGCGAAGCCGGCGGACCAGAGCCCGGCGGTCATCGCCCGGTCGCGCACGGCCGCCTGCACGTCGTCCCGGTACAGGCCCGTGGCGACGATCCAGCCCCAGGGCTTGAACATCTGCACGCTCGCGACCTTCTCCACCGGCACGGTCCCGCCGGCGCGCGGCTTCAGGTAATCGACGAAGCCGGATCCGTCGCGCTTGGCGGTCTCGACCATTTCGGCGAAGTAGCGCTTGCCGCCGGGGACATCGGTCTGGTCCTGCATCGGCTTGCCGACGTTCTTGGCGTTGTAGGCGTTGGCGATCAGCCGGACGTCCGAATCGAGGACGAAGAAGTAGTCCTCGTTGCCGAAGCGCAGGGCGGTGATCGCCGCGAGGGCGGCCTTCTGCGCCGCATCGCGGGTCATCTGGCCGGCATCGGCCTGCGCCGCGTAGTGGACCAGCAGGCTTTGCGCCACCTCGGTGAGGCGCTTCGTCATGAGGGCGGGGTCCTCAAGGGCCGAGGTCCGGGTATCGAGGTAGTTCAGGCCGCTGAGTGCCCCGACGGCCACCACCACCAGGGCCATGACGGCCATGAGCTTGTGGCGCAGGCCGAGGTTCGTGAGGCGGCGCCCCGCCGCGACCGGGTCGACGGCGGGGCGGTGTGTCTGCGTGGGGATCATCCGACCACCGGAAGGCTGGCATCTGCAGCCGGCCGGGCGGGATCGCCGCCGACGCTGCACCGAGCCAGAATCGTGACGGTGCGTTAGAAAATCGCGAACACGTCGATCTGAAGCCGTACATACGGAAGCGAATAGCGCTTCCATGGTTTGGTGCTTCCATCGACTGTATAGATTTACATGGATCAGTTTTGCCGCCGGGCCGGTTGGGCCGGGACTTGTCGCGGCACGGTCTTATCCGGCGACGTCGTAGTGGATCGGCTTGAAGCTGCCGTTGTTCGATTGCAGGGCCGAACAGGCCGTCAGTCCGATGATCAGGTCGGTCTCGGCCACGAACGCGATCCGGTCCCCCGCCCGGCTGAGGGGGGGCGCCACGGTGAGTACTCCGGTCGTGCCGTCGATCGGCACGTTCATGAAGCAGTTGAAGGCCACTGGGATGGCGTCCGGCGCGATGCCGTAGGGGGCGAGCGCCGCGGCGAGATTGCCGAAGCAGCCGTGATGCGGGTTCGCGTCCCCGTAGAGGATGCGGAACGTGTCGGCCGAGCACGGGGTCAGCAGGAAATCGTGCCGCCCCACCGTGTCCTCGACGATCCGCAGCAGGATGTTCGACCGGTTCGAGTAGAGCGGGTCGCCGGTGGTCAGGTAGATCCGGCTCGCATAGTCGAGGGTCCGGCCCGACGAGATCACCTCGCCCGTGTCGTGGCGGTTGTAGGCGACGAGGTCGGCCACCTGCTCGCCGCACGGGTCGATCACCGTGAGGCGCTGGCCCCGGCCGAGGGTGAAGGCGACGCCCGAGCGCGGTTCGATCCGCTGAACGTCCGTTGGGTTCGTCATCGCCGTCCTCGCTCTGCCCCGTCTCTACGCTGAACCGTTGAGTCCGTCTCTGAATCCGGCTCAGGCGCCGGTTCCCGGCAGGGTCGTGTCCAGCAGAAAGCCCGGTGGATGCCAGGTATCGGCCTCGGGGGCCGGATCCGGTCGGCCCTTCATCGGGCAGCGCCACGCGTCATCGACCACGCGGCCGCTGTACTGGCGCGCCTCCGAGGCCTCGCCGTGGCGCGCCAGCATCGGGTTCCGGCTTCCGGCCAGGGCTTCATCGCGCTCCAGGATCGAGGCGCGCAGCTTCTCGTAGCGCCCCTCTGCGCGCAGACGCTCGAACTGGGCGTGCAGGTTGAAGACCAGCACCGGGGACGAGAAGCGCCGTGCCGGCCGGCTGGCCTGCGGATGGAGTCCGACCACGAAGAAGGCCTCACCTCCGAAGCTCAAGGAGAAATGCGGGTTGTCGGGATCGTCCGCCACGCGGGCATCGTGGGGCTGGYCGAGCCAGGCATCCTTGTCGGTCAGGGATTGCGCCCGCGCCCAGAGGGACCGCTCGAAATCCTCCTCCGAAAGGTCACCCGGACCCTCGAACACGACCGCGAAACTCTGGAACAGGTCCGGGTCTTCCCGATACTGGGCCACGAAGGCGAGCAATGCCGGGTAGATCCGCATGTCGTCCCAGCCCGAAGCGATGTCCCGGGCCACCACGATCCGCATCCGTCCGCGGGACAGCGCCGACTTGGCGCCCACGCAGGGGAAGGGCGGGTTCCGGATGAAGGCGCGGAAGGCCTCGGCACGCGGGTGCTCTCGGTCATCGCGGGGAAGCTGCATGGGGATCCTGCCCGTTATCTGTGCGGTCTGCAGCGTCGCGAGGCTGCCGCCTGTCGGGACTCCAGCAACACCATCGGAAGACGGCTGTTCCGTCCTGCGACAGGTCGTCCGGGGATGTCGTGAATTAGACGGTGCAAAACCAAGTTTTTTCCGGGCATCGGCGCAATATTCCGCGCATCAGAGGCCTTGGATCAACATAGGTTAAGACGAGAACGACTCGACCTGCCGGGCGCGGGACAGGGCTCATCTGCTGCCCGCGCCGCCACGACTGGGGACCTATGCGGCGCGGGCGGCGATCAACGCGGCCCGGCCGACCGCGCCCGGCGCCGCCCCGCCGCGGCCGCCCCGAAGGCCTCGAACAGCGCCCGGTTGATCGGGTTGGTCGCCGGATCGTGCTCGGCATGCCATTGGACGCCGAGGGCGAAGCCCGCCGCGTCGCGAATGCGGATCGCCTCGACCGTCTCGTCCTCGGCGACGCCCTCGATCACGATCCGTCCGCCCGGCTCCAGGATTCCCTGGCCGTGGAGGGAGTTCACCCGGATCGTCTCGCGGTCCAGAAGGCGCGCGAAGGCACCGCCCGGCGTGAGGCGGACCTCGTGCCGGTCGGCGAAGATCACCTTGAGGTCCGGGTGGATCTCTCCGTTGGCGAGGCGCGGCATGCGGTGATTGAGCCGGCCCGGCAGATCGCGGATCTCCGGGTGC
Source organism: Methylobacterium sp. P3_A11 (assembly GCF_056403155.1). Taxonomy (NCBI): domain Bacteria; kingdom Pseudomonadati; phylum Pseudomonadota; class Alphaproteobacteria; order Hyphomicrobiales; family Methylobacteriaceae; genus Methylobacterium; species Methylobacterium sp. P3_A11. Next base: position 1,987 of record NZ_JBFUGA010000101.1, on the reverse strand, counting down.
AGGCTGCCGCCGAAGGCGACGTTCATCTCCTGGAAGCCGCGGCAGATGCCGAACAGCGGCACGCCGCGCGCCACGCAGGCCTCGATCAGCGGCAGCGCCACCGCGTCGCGGGCCTCGTCGTAGGGCTCGTGCGCCGGGCAGGGCGCGGCCTTGAAGCGGGTCGGATGGACGTTGGCGCGGCCGCCGGTGAGCAGGACACCGTCCACGGTCTCCAAGAGGTCGCCGAGGTCGGTCAGCGCCGGGGCGGCGGCGAACATCAACGGCAGGGCGCCGGCCACCGTGGCGACCGCCTGCATGTTGTTCTCGCCGACGATCTGTGCCGGGAACCGATTGTCGATCAGGCGCGCGTTGCCGATGACGCCGATCACGGGTCTCGCCATCGTCCCGGCTGCTCCTCAAGGCTGGATTTCGGACGGGCTCGCACGGCCCGGGGCAGGCTCTACGACCCACGCAAGGCCGGCGCCAGTCCCTCAGGGGGCGTATGGCCGCATCACGGCAGGCCGATGGCCGCCGCCTCCGCGCGGAAGACCTCGGCCACGCGCTCCGGTGCCTCCTCGTGCGCGAGGTGGCCGAGCCCGCGGATCAGGCGGACGCGGGCGTCGGGCAGGCGGTCCCGCAGGGCGAAGGCGGTGTCGGGCAGGATGGCCTTGTCGTCGCCGCCTACGATCAGCAGGGTCCGGGTCTCGAGGCCGGGCAGCGCCCGGTGCAGCCCGGCGAGATCCCAGTTCGCCATCATGCCCAGCGCCCCGCGGACATGGCCGGCCCGGGCGAAGAGCCGCCGATAGAGGTCGACACCCTCCGGGTCGAGGCGCGAGCCGGTCCCCTCGATCAGCCGCTTGGCCGCGGACCGGTCCGTCGTCCAGGCGAAGATCCGGGGCGTGAAGGGGTTGAGGAACAGGAGGCGCGCCATGCTGGGAAACAGCAGGTTGGCCGCCCCCGGCAGTGGCGCCAGGGCGCCGTTGAAGGCCGCCAGCAGCTGGGGCGCGAGGGTGCCGTCGAGGCACATCCGGGCGAGCACGGCCGCGCCGGCCGAGTGGCCCGCCGCCAGGACCGGCGGCCGGTCGAGCGCCGCCACGAGGCCCGCGACGGCCCGGGCCATGCCGGGCAGGGACAGGTCGGCGTCGGGCAGCGGATCCGTGAAGCCGTGGCCCGGCAGATCCGGGGCGATCACGAAGTAGGCTTGGCCGAGCAGCGGCGCCAGCCCGCGCCACGAATGCGTGGCCGCCCCAGTCCCATGCAGGAGCAGCAGCGTCGGGGCCTCCGGGCGCCCGAATTCCTGGAGGTGCCAGCGCAGCCCCGCCGCCTCCACGAAGCGGCTGGCCTCCCGGTGGGGCCAGTCCAGACCCTCCACGGCCCAGTCGGGCCGGTCCGCGTCGAATCCGGTCAGCATGCACGTGTATCCCGCATTGCGGTATGGCCGGACCGCGGAGAGGCGAAGGCGGTGCTATCGTTCATGGCCGGAAGTATTTCGTAACACTGAACAATCCTATGCGGCGACCGCATGCCACCGGTGAGCAGAGGTCGATTGCTGCGGCGCAACAGCAGCGGCATACCACTGGTGAACAAGACCAAGACGCAACCCCCGACTTTGGAGAAGGCCATGATCCTCTTCACCTCCTCGACCCAGAACATCGCCGCCCCGGTCTCCGGCGGCTGGAGCTTCAAGGCCCTCGTCCGCGATATGCTGAACTCCTGGCTGGCCCACCACCAGCGCCTCGCCGACAGCGGCATCGGCGGCGACCTCTGAGGCCTCGTCTCAAGCGGCGGCATCGCGGCGCTCAGAGCGCCGCCCGGACCGCCGCGCTGAGCTGACCGGCCTCGGCCCGCGGCAGCCTCAGGTAGCGGGCGCCCATCGCGTCGGCGACCGCCCGGGCCTCCTCGCCCCGGGTGCCGGTATCGACGACCAGGGCCGGCAGCCCGGCGGCGCGCGCGGCGCGCGCCGCCTGCAGGGCCTCCGTACCCGCCCGGGCGCGGCCCCCCGCCCCCC
>NZ_JBFUGA010000100.1:0-20407 GCF_056403155.1 Methylobacterium sp. P3_A11 | reverse complement strand
GCGCATGAACCGGACCCTCAAGGACGCGACCGTCAAGCGCTACCACTACGACAGCCACGACCAACTGCGGGAACACCTCGCCGCTTTCCTGGATGCCTACAACTTCGCCCGGCGGCTCAAGACCCTACGCGGCCTCACGCCATACGAAGCGACCTGCCGAGCCTGGGCAGACGACCCAGGCCGGTTCAGATACGACCCAACCCATCTCACCTCGGGACTGAACAGCTAGGCTCCGCTGATGCGGGTGTGGGCAGGCAGCGGCCATCGGACAAGCGGGCTCGCCCGGTTCCTGATCCTGTATGCCGCCCTCTATGGCGCCTATGGCGGTCTGTCGCCGATCCTGCCGGGTTTCCTGGCCGCGCGGGGCCTGACGCCGGGCGAGATCGGCGTCCTGCTCGCCGCAGCCGGTGCCCTGCGCCTCGTGGTCGGCCCCCTGGCCGGAGCCTACGCCGACAACCGGCAGGCCGGCCGTTCCGTCCTGGCTGCGAGCCTCGGGCTGGCGGGTGTCGCCGCCCTGGCGCATCTGCCCGGTGCCGGCATGGCGCAACTGATCGGGCCGGCGCTCCTGTACGCGGCCGGCACCGCGGCCCCAGCACCGCTCGCCGACGCGTTGGCCCTGACCGCCGCCCGGGATGGGGCCGCCTTCCAGTACGGGTGGGTCCGCGGCGCCGGCTCGGCTGCCTTCATCGCCGGCACGGCCGCCGCGGGCTGGCTGGTCGGGATCTTCGGGCTCGCCGCCGCGCTGATCGCGAGCGGCACGCTGTTCCTCACCGCCGGTGCGGCGGCCCTGGCGCTGCCCGCGAACCCGGCCGGTGCGATCCGGGCCGGATCGCTGTGGCGCGGCTTCCCGGCCCTGATCGCGCTGCCGCGCTTCCGCCGGACGGTGCTGGCCGCCGCCCTGGTGATCGGCGCTCATGCGATGCACGACGGCTTCGCCATGATCCTGTGGCGCTCCGCCGGGATCGGGGCCGGCACCGCCGGCCTGCTCTGGTCGGTATCGGTGGCCGCCGAGGTGCTGGTCTTCCTGGTGGTCGGACGGCCCGTCCTGGCGCGGATCGGTGCGCCGGGCGGCGTCTCGGTGGCGGCCTGTGCGGGTGCCCTGCGCTGGGCGGTTCTGGGATCCACGACCGCGATTCCCTGGCTCGCTGCCGCGGAGGCGCTCCATGGGCTGAGCTTCGCGCTCCTGCACCTCGCCTGCCTGGGGCTCATCGAGGAATCCGCGCCCGCCGATCTCCGGGCGACCGCGCTGGCGCTCTACGGCACCCTCGGCCTCGGCCTCTCCGGCGTGCTCGCGACCCTGGCCTCGGGAGCACTCTACGGATCCTTCGGGGCATCGGCCTTCTGGGCCATGGCGGCGCTGAGCCTCGCCGCCCTGCCGCTGGTGCCGGGGCTGCGGCGGCGCTGAAGCGGCGGGTTCTTTTCCCGGGCCTGTGGTACGGACCCGGAACGGACCCGCCCGAAAAGCCCTGCATGCCCGTCGTCGCCGAGATCCTGATCCCGCTGGCCCTCGATACGCCCTACAGTTACGTGGCGCCGGCCGGGTTCGACCTCGCCCCGGGCGACGTGGTCCAGGTGCCGCTCGGGCCGCGCGAGATCGTCGGTGTCGTCTGGGGGGTCACCGAGACCGTCGGCGGCTCGAACCTGCGGCCGGTGACCAGGCGCCTCCCCTACCCGCCCCTGTCGGAGCCCCTGCGCAGCCTCGTCGACTGGATCGCCCGCTACACGTTGGCGCCGAAGGGCTCGGCGCTCGCCATGGTGCTGCGCCTGCCCGACGAGGCCGCGGCCGTCGAGGCCGTCCGGGTGGCCGTACGCATCACCGACAAGCCCCCGGCCCGGCCCACGCCGGCCCGCACCAAGGTGCTGGCGGTCGCCGCCGACGGGGCGTTGCGGGGCAAGAGCGCCCTCGCCAAGGAGGCGGGGGTCTCGCTGTCGGTGGTCGACGGTCTCATCGATGACGGCGCCCTGGAGACGGTGGCGGTGGAACCGGAGCCAGTCGCGCCCCGGCCCGATCCCGATTGTCCGCGGGCACCGCTCTCCCCCGCGCAGGCCGAGGCGGTGGCCGCCCTCGTCGCGCCGTTCCCATGGGACCGCCCGCAGCCTGCGGTCGCCGTCGATCTCAGGCCGGTCCTCCTCGAGGGCGTGACCGGCTCGGGCAAGACCGAGGTCTATTTCGAGGCCGTGGCGGCCTGCGTCCGGGCGGGCCGACAGGCCCTGATCCTGATGCCCGAGATCGCCCTGACGGCCCAGTTCCTCGACCGGTTCGCCGCCCGGTTCGGGGTGCGGCCGGCAGCGTGGCATTCCGGGATCGGCGGCAAGCGGCGCGAGCGCCTGCGCGCGGCCGTGGCCGAGGGCGAGGCCCTCGTGGTCGTGGGCGCGCGCTCGGCGCTGTTCCTGCCCTTCGCCCGCCTGGGCCTGATCGTGGTCGATGAGGAGCACGAGACCGCCTACAAGCAGGAGGACGGCGTCCATTATCACGCCCGGGACATGGCGGTGGTGCGCGGACGGCTGGAAGGCTGTCCGGTGGTGCTGACCTCGGCGACCCCGGCCATCGAGACCCGGGTGAACGCCGCCCGGGGCCGCTACCGGCACATCCTTCTGCCGGAGCGCTTCGGCGGCCGCAGCCTGCCCGACATCGCGGCCATCGACATGCGTCGCGACCAGCCCGAGCGCGGCCGCTTCCTCAGCCCGCCGCTGGTCAACGCCGTGAAGCACACCCTGGAGCGCGGCGAGCAGGCGCTGCTGTTCCTCAACCGCCGGGGCTACGCGCCGCTGACCCTCTGCCGCGCCTGCGGCCACCGCTACCAGTGCCGGAACTGCTCGACCTGGCTCGTGGAGCACCGGTTCCGCCGGGCGCTGGTCTGCCACCAGTGCGGCTACGCCGAGCGCCGGCCGGACGCCTGTACCGAGTGCGGCACCTTCGACAACCTCACCGCCTGCGGACCCGGAGTCGAGCGGATCGCCGAGGAGGCCGCCGCGCTGTTCCCGGACCGGCGCATCGTCGTCCTGTCGAGCGACTTCCCCGGTGGCGCCGAGCGCCTTCGGCAGGAGTTGGACGCGGTCGCGGCGGGCGCGTGCGATGTTGTGATCGGCACGCAACTCGTGGCCAAGGGCCATAACTTCCCGTTCCTGACCCTGGTCGGCGTCCTCGATGCCGATATCGGGCTGACCTCGGGCGATCCACGAGCGGCCGAGCGGACCTTCCAGTTGCTGCAGCAGGTGACCGGTCGCGCCGGGCGCGGCGAGAAGCCCGGCCGGGCTCTCGTCCAGACCTACCAGCCGGATCATCCGGTGATCGCCGCCCTGCTCTCGGGAGATGCGGAGCGGTTCTACGCCGAGGAGATTCAGGCCCGCGAAGCCGCCGGCCTGCCGCCGTTCGGCCGGCTCGCCGCGCTGATCGTCTCGGCGAGCGAGCGGGAAGTCGCGGAGGCGCACGGGCAGGCGCTGGCCCGTGCCGCCGACCCGCCCGAGGGCGTGATGGTCCTGGGACCCGCCGAAGCGCCCCTCGCGCTGGTGCGCGGCCGCTACCGATTMCGGCTGCTGGTGAAGACCGAGCGCAACGTCGACCTCCAGGCCTATCTGCGGGCTTGGCTGGCCCGCGGCCCGAAGATCAGGGGCAACGTCCGGGTCGCCGTCGATGTCGACCCGCAAAGCTTTCTGTAGGACACTTCGCGCGCTTCCTGGCGACGTAGACGTCCGGAAGCACGCCAGAGCATGGGTCCAGAGCCATACCCGAGCGCGCCGCGATCGGGTATGGCTCGGGCCACGGGCGGCGGACCCTGGCCGGAACCCGGCGACGGGACGCTCGCGATTCCCGGAGGAGCGATCAGTGCTGACCTATACCAAGACGTCGGATTCGAACGTGGCTGAGATCGTGGTCGACGGGAAGATCACCGACGAGGAGATGAATGCGGCGATGACCGCCATGAAGGCCGACCTCGACAAGGGCGGCAAGATCAAGCTGCTCGAGGACATTCGCGCGTTCGAGGGCATGGAGCCCGCCGCCTTCTTCAAGGATCCGCGCTTCGGCATCTCGATGATGAAGAGCGTCAGCCATGTCGCCCTGGTGACGGACGCGCCCTGGCTCAAGGCGCTGGCCGAGACCTTCAACTTCGTGTCGCCGACGCAGATCAAAGTGTTCGAGCGCGCCCGTCTCGACGAGGCGCGCAGCTGGCTCGCAGCGGCCGCCTGAGAGAGCTCAATCGGCCTGTGCGGTGCGGGTATCGCTGCGCCGCGCGGTCCAGTGGCCGGAGCACAGGGACGAGACCTTCCAGGTGCCCGCGCCGCTTCCGGCCCGGAGCCGTCCCGTTCCGGTGCCGCTCGCCGTCCCGTTGCTCACGGTGAGACCGACGCTTCCGTCGGCGCCGACATGCCCGTTCACCCGGGCTCCGGCGGAGCCGGAGATCAGCTGCACCTCTCCCTCCCGGATGGCGAGCGCGTAGGTATAGCGGGCGCTGCACAGACCGGTCTCCGTGACCAGTTCCACCGACCACCGTCCGTTATGCGTGGTCGGCTCCGCGTTGGCGGTCGTGCACAGCGGAAGGAGAAGGCCGGCGGCGAGGGCCGCGGCCGCGGTCAGCTTGGTCATGCGGGGTAAACTCTCGGCATTGCGGACGCCGCGTCGTGCGGCGTGCCCGGTCAATCTCGTCGATGCACCATGACGCTAGGCTGAACGACAGAGACGGCGAGAGTATGGCCGATCGGCAATTTAAGTGAGATCAGGCGTCGCACCCGGTCTGAACCGCAGCCGCTACGCTACATCGACCGAATGCTTGGCTGTATGCCGATGTTCGGATCCGGATTGCTTGTGGAGCATTCCGGGTGGTGCCGCATCCGGCTGGGTTTGGTGCGCAGACACGGCGGGACCGACCTTCCTCGTGCCCAGAACATCGCCCGATGGTGGCCGCGGATCAGGGGCTCCGCCGCGCGGCCCCGGGATGATGCGAGGCCTGTTCGATCGCTCGGCGAGGACGGTCCGGTCGTCGGCTCAATCCGTCAGCGGACGGGCCTCCTCCGGCAGCATGATCGGGATGCCGTCGCGGATCGGGTAGGCGAGCTTGGCCGAGCGACTGATCAGCTCCTGGCGGGCCGAATCATATTCCAGCGTGCCCTTGGTCAGCGGGCAGACCAGAATCTCCAGAAGCTTCGGATCGACGCGGGTCGCCTCGATAGGGGCGGTGAGGTCGTTGGTCATCGTGCGTGCAGCCCTATTGCATCGTCGACTCGGGACCGGAGCCCCGAACCAGTTCCATCTGCGTGACCGCGATCAGGATCTCGGCCCGGGTCTTCAGGTCGGGGGCCTCGAGCATCGCCTGCTTCTCGCGCACGCCGAACGGGCTCATCATGCAAAGGGCGTTGACAAGCGCCTCGTCAGGCGCCTCGTCGATCCCGGCCCAATCCACCTTGAGGTCGTTCGACTCCACGAAATCGCGCAGCGCCTTGAGCACCCCCGCGCGGTCGACAAGCTCCTCGCCCGCTCGCGGTTCGAAGTCCACCGCGAAGTCGTCGTAGGAGACGTGGCAACGGCGGTACGGCCCGATCGAGGCCAGTTCGCTTTCGACGCGGAAGCGGGTGATGCCGGTCAGCGAGATCAGGTATCGGCCATCGCCGGTCTCTGCGTACTGGGTCACCCGGCCGGCGCAGCCGACCCGGTAAAGTTTCGGATTGGCCGCCATCGATCCCTCGGGGTCGGGCTGGATCATCCCAATGATCCTGTCGGTGCGCATGGCATCGTCGACCATGGCGAGATAGCGCGGTTCGAAGATGTTCAGCGGCATCTGCCCCCGCGGGAGGAGCAGCGCGCCCGACAGGGGGAAGACGGGGATCACGGCGGGGCAATCCGCCGGACCCTTGTAGCTCGCATGGGTGCTCATGGCGCCTCCCAGAGGGGCCGAAGGGTGGGCCGGCGCGCGAGCCGGCACCTCACGAGAACAGAAGCGCCGAGAGCTTGCGCCGGCCGCGGATCGTGTCGGGATCCATCACGCCCCAGGCGTCGAAGAACTGCAGCAGTTGCTTGCGCGCGCCGTCCTCATTCCAGTCCTTGTCGCGCTTGCGCAGCTCGATCAGATGATCGACAGCCTGACCGCGCTCACCCCGGGCCGCGAGCGCCAGCGCGAGATCGAACCGGGCCTGATGGGCATCCGGACTGGCCTCGACCTCCCGTTGCAGGCCGGCGAGATCGCCGAGCGAGGCGGCCTGCTCAGCCAGATCGAGGGCGGCGCGGATGCCGGTGAGCGCCGGATCACCTGCCTTCGCCTCCGGAACCATGGCGAGCACGCGTTTGGCGTTCTCGATCTCGCCGGCATCGAGCTGCATCTTGGCGAGACCGGCCAGGGCCGTGACGTTGTCGGGCTGCTGCTCCAGCACCGCCGCGTAGATCTCGGAGGCGCCCGCGAGGTCGCCCTCCTCGATCAGGGCCGCGGCGTCGGCGAGGGCCGCTTCGATGGGATCCTCCTGGGGGCCGGCCACGCGCCCGATCAGCTCCTTGATCTGGCTCTCGGGGACCGCGCCCATGAACCCGTCGACCGGCTGGCCCTTCTGGAAGACGATGACCGCCGGGATCGACTGGATGCCGAGCTGGCCCGCGATCGACGGGTGCTCATCGATGTTCATCTTGACCAGGGCGACCGCTCCCGCGGCTTCCCGGACGGTCTTCTCAAGCACCGGCGTGAGCTGCTTGCACGGCCCGCACCAGGGCGCCCAGAAATCGACCAGCACCGGCCGGTTCATCGACTCGGCGATGACATCCTGACGGAAGCTCGCGGTGGTCGTGTCCTTGATGAGGGTGCCGGTATCGCCGGCCGGGGCACCGCCCCCGGCGAGGGTATCGTTGAGCATCGGTCTGGCTTCGGAACCTTTTTCGTGGAGTTCCCTAAATGGGGCTTCCGGTATGATCTGACCAGTCCAAGGCCCAGGATGCCTCAGCGGGGTGCCGATGCAGGCGGCGCACCGGTTGCCGCCTTGGCGGCCGTCACGAACGTGCCGGCGAAGGCACGGCCATCGGCCGCATTGGCCTCACAGGTGATGGCGGTCCGCCCCGGTTCCGGCGTGGAGAAGCGGCAGGCGCCGATGGCCAGGATCGGGGCGCCGTCCGTCCCGGTGGTGACGGCGTTGATCGGCTGCAGGGGATCGGTCTCCTCGGTGGCTTCCTGCTGGGCGCCGTTGCCGCTGAAGCTGAGCGTGCGCCCGTCGGAGGTGGTGAAGTCGAAACTGGTGCGGTTGCGGCTCACCGCGTTGGTCAGCACGGTGCTGCACGAGCCGCTGAGATCCTGCGTGCCGATGACAAGCTTCTCGCAGGTGCCCTCCAGCCGGAGGGCCGCCTGGGCAAGGGATGCCGACGGCAGACTGACGAGGGCGCAGAGCATCGCGAGGCGCAGGCTGTTCATCATGGCGTGTCGGTCATCCTCCGGTTGAGAGCCGAACTAGGCGCTTCCCGCCTGCCGTCGAGGGGCGGAAGCCTTCAGCCGAATCGCAGGGCGCGATCGTTGGGCGCGGCGAAGTCCAGATCCGGCCCGAGCGGCACGATCCCCGTCGGATTGATGGTCGGATGGCTCTCGTAATAGTGCCGCTTGATGTGCATGACGTCGACGGTCGATGCGACGCCGGGCAGCGCGTAGATGTCGCGCAGGTAGTTCGACAGGTTCGGGTAGTCGGCGATCCGATGCCGGTTGCACTTGAAGTGGCCGACATAGACCGCATCGAACCGGACCAGGGTGGTGAACAGCCGGACATCCGCCTCGGTCAGGCGGTCGCCGCAGAGATAGCGGCCCCGGTCGAGGCGCTCCTCAAGCGCGTCGAGTTCCGCGAACAGCGCGGTGAAGGCTTGGGCGTAGGCGTTCTGCGTTGTGGCGAAGCCCGCCTTGTAGACCCCGTTGTTCACCCGGTCGTAGACCCGGGCATTCACTGCGTCGATCTCGGCGCGCAGGTCCGCGGGATAGAGGTCCGGCCCCGCGCCCCCGAAGGCGTCGTTCAGCATCCGCAGGATCTCGGCGGATTCGTTCGACACGATGGTGGCCCGCTGCCGGTCCCAGAGCACCGGCACGGTGACGCGGCCGGTGTAGGACGGATCCGCCGCCAGGTAGATCTCGTAGAGGCGCCGGGCGCCGTGGATCGGATCCGGCGTCGCCCCCGGCGTGTCCCCGAACACCCATCCCTCCGCGCCCATATGCGGATCGACCACGGACACGCTGATCGCGTCCTCCAGGCCCTTCAGGGTACGCCCGATCAGGGTGCGGTGCGCCCAGGGACAGGCCAATGACACGTACAGGTGGTAACGCCCCGCCTCGGCACGAAAGCCGCCGTCGCCGGAGGCGCCCGCCGACCCGTCGGCGGTCACCCAACTGCGGAAGGCCGACGCCTTGCGCTCGAAGCGACCGCCCGTCGCGGCGGTGTCGTACCACTGGTCGCGCCAGATCCCATCCACGAGGAGGCCCATCGTCGTATCCTCTTCCGCCGGCCAAGCGAACGACATGGGTCGGGCATCGCGTCTGGGAAGACGGCAGGCGGGCGCTCGACCGTTTCCGTTCGCGGCGCAAAGCCGCTGGTTCCCGTGAGCCCGCGACCGTCGCGCAAGGCAGGCTTGCGCCCACGCTTCTGTTGCGGTGCAACAAAATCCGCCATCTCTCGGGTACCCGCCGGTCGCCGGGCGCGTGCCGCAGCGAAACGATCCGGCGGGAGATCGATGGAGGTGAAGTGATGTCGTTCGCGCTGGTGCCCGTCGCCGAGGCGGCCCTGTTCACGTTCGGGTGCTTGGTGATCCATGCCCTGCGGCGCCATGCCGACGTGGTCACGGCGACGCTCGCGTGCCTCGCGACGCTCCTCGTCCTGATGATCGGGGTCGCCTGCGCGCCGGAATCCTTTACCAAATATCAGGCGGCCAGCATCACCGACTTCGCACGCCTGGATCCGGCCATCTACTGAGGTGCCGCGGCCGCTGGGGCTCCCGGCAGTCCCGCTGCCCTGATCTGTGCGAGCCGGCCGCCCGTGCCACGCTGGCCGGAGACTGCCACGTCGAAATCGTCGGACGGGAGCTTGGGCAGGAAGCGCTCGGCCAGCTCGAACAGCAGGATGTCGGGACGCACGCGCTCGATGTAGCTCCAGTCGAGGCTCGACGACCAGACGAAATGGACCTCGCGGAAGCTCTCGGCCAGCAGCCCGGTCAGCAGGAACGGGTCGAAATGTGCGCAGGAATCGCCGAACAGGACGAGCCTGCGCGGATCGGCGGTCGGTGACGGGTTCCGGTAGACGACGTGCGCGCCGACATGCACCTCCCGGTCACGCCCCTGAGCCTCGTAGGCGGCCAGGAGCGGCCCGGTTTCCACCCGCATCGCGTCGCGCTGCAGCATGAAGCGCTCGACGCGTTCCCGGGGCCGGTCGGGCAGCTTCTCCCCGAGGTCCATGAGCTGATCCGAGACCATTCCGGGGCGCGTGCCGATGTCGACCGGCGGAATCGCCCCGAGCGCCCGCATGATCGCGCGATAGGCCAGCAGGCAGCCCTGCATCGTCCAATGGGTGTCGGTGCGCAGGTAGAGCGGCACTGGGCCGTCGCGGGCGGCGCGGAGGGGGGCGAGGAGATCGAGATAGGCCGGGTGTCGCGCGAGGCGGCGGGCGAGGCGGCGGGTCGAGGCTTTGCCGGGCGCGTAGCGCAGCCCGTCGGTCTTGTCGTCGTAGACCGACAGTTTCTCCGGCACGATCACGTGGAGGCAGCGGATGCCGAGGCCCTCGGCTCTCCGCGCGCGCGCCTGGATCAGCCGCGCCCAGCCGCGCAGCAGCAGCCAGTGCCGCAGGCCGCCGCGGTACCGGTCCATGACCCGGTTGGTTCCTCCGGTGAGGAATAACCAGCCATCGCGGCCGACATGTACGCTCTCCTTGCCTGCTGACATGCCGGTGCTTTAGCCGCAGCGGGATCGGGCGACTAGGCCGGACCTCGATGTGCCGGCCCTGCGTCCGTCTGCCATGCCGTCCCCCCTCCCTCCGGCTACTGAACGCCGCGATCACCCGGAGCTGATCGCCGCCGACGCCCTTGCCGGCGTGCCGGACCTCGACCTCACCGCGGAACTCATCACCCACCGGTTCACCCCCGGCTCGACGGCAGTCCTGCGTCGCTGGTGCCCCGGTTCGGACCTGCCCCTCGACGAGGCGGATCGGGTGGAGAAACGGACGAAGTTCGGCTCCGTGAAGCACGTCTTCCCGAAGCCCCTGACGCAGGCGATGCGGAGCCACTGCACCGCATGCCTTGCCCGCGATCTGCCTACGGCGCGGGTTCTGCACTGGACCTGAGCCTCCGCGGGCGCCATCTGGCCCGCATGATGGACGCGGACCCCCTGATCCTGACGCTTGCCTTCGACGTGCCCGCCTTCGCGCGGTTCGATGGCGAGCGGCGCCGGTACTTTCCCGACGCCCTCAACCACATTCCGGCCCACGCGACGCTGTTTCACCATCTGCCGGGCGACCGGGAGCAGGGCGTGATCGAGGCCATTACCGCCCTCGCCCGAACCGTGCCGCCGCCGGAAGTCGCGGTGACCGGCCTGCGCTTCACCGGCCGCGGTGTCGCCTACGTCCTCGAATCCGAGGCGCTGACGCGCTTCCGTGACCGCCTCGCGCAGGATTTCGCCCCTTATCTCACCGCCCAGGACCGTCAGGGCTGGCGCCCGCACGTCACGGTGCAGAACAAGGTGGCACCGGATCGGGCCAGGGCGCTCCACGCCGACCTGTCGGCGGGGTTCGCGCCGTTCCGGTTCGCCGCGCCGGCCACGCTCCTCTGGCGCTATCGGGGCGGCCCATGGGACGCGGTCGCCCGCCTGCCCTTCGGAGACAACGCGTGATGGCTTCCGCCTCCTTCCCGGAGACCGCCCGATGAGGGCGCCGGCCAACCTGCGACAGAACCGGCTGATCGAGCCCGCCCTGGCGGTGTGGCTGCGCCTGCGCCTGAACGAGGTCGGTCCCCTCGTCGCCCTGCTCGGCCTGAGCATCCTGGGTTACGGGTTCTTCTTCCTCGCCCACGAAGTCGGCGAGGGTTCCACGGCGGCGCTCGACCGCAAGATCCTGCTCGCCCTGCGCAACCCGGCCGACCTCGCCGACCCGATCGGGCCGCCCTGGCTCGAGGAAACGATGCGCGACATCACGGGACTCGGCAGCGTCTTCACGGTGCTGTTCCTGACTTGCGCGGTGGCGGCCTATCTCGGCGTGTCCGGGCGTCGGCGGATTGGCCTCTACGTCCTCGCCGCCGTGGGCAGCGGCGAACTGGTCTCGACCGTCCTGAAGGTCTTCTACCAGAGGCCGCGGCCGGACCTCGTGCCCCACGGCATGGAGGTGTTCACGGCGAGCTTCCCGAGCGGCCACGCCACCATGTCGGCGATCGCCTACCTGACGCTGGCGACCCTGATCGCCCGCGTCGAGCGCAACCGGCGCGCCAAGGCCCTGGTCCTGGCGCTCGGCGTGAGCGTGACGCTGCTGGTCGGCCTCAGCCGGGTCTATCTCGGCGTGCATTGGCCGAGCGACGTGCTGGCCGGCTGGTGCATCGGTGCGGCCTGGGCCTCCCTGTGCTGGTTCATCGCCCTCCAATTGCAGCGCCGTGGCGAGGTCGAGGCCCCCGATCCGCCGCCGCCGGCCTGACCGCCGTTAGCGTATCCAGAGGGTCGGGGTGGACGGAGCGGGCATTCCCGGGCGGGATGGGACTTGTCCCGCCCGCGCAACGAACCGGGATCGGGGATCGTGACCGACCGCCGTCGCACCGCTCGCCGCCGTGTCGGCCGCGCAGGCCGGCCGAGCGTCGCCGCCTTCCTCCCGAAGATCGCCTGGGTCGCCCGGGATCGAAGCCTGGGCGGGGCGAGGATCCGCGTGCCCGTCGGGGTCACCCTGCCGGATTGCCTTCGAACTGATCGCTCCCTGCCGTGATGGGGCACGACCAACCTTCGTGGCCTGGCGATCGGCCGGAACGGTCGGGCTCGGTTTCGTGCAGACGCGCCTCGCCGGCGGCCCGGCAGAGGTGGCGCGTCGGCGCGCCGCGCTCCGCGACGGAAACAGCCTGGAGCCGGGCCGCGTTCACCGAGGATACGGTTCCGCCCGCGGCGGCTTCCTGTCCACGCGGCGGCGCCCCGGCGTCGTCGTTTCGATCTGGCGATACGGCGAGGCACATGGCGGACGACACTCGGCTCTCACGACGCACCGTCCTTGCGGCCGGAGGTGCCCTCGCCGGAGCCGCCATGGGCGGCGGCGCTCAGGCGGCCCCGCCGTCGGCATCGGTCCCGGCCGATACCGGCGCCGTGCAGGGCGGGCGGGTGATGTTCCCGAACTGGCGCGGTCGCGGCGACCGGCCGCCCGCTCCGAGCCCTGCCCCCCAGCCGCCGGGCCAGCGCGTCGGCTACTGCGTCGTCGGTCTCGGGCGGCTCAGTCTCGACGAGATCCTTCCGGCCTTCGGCGAGGCCAAGCGCGCGCGGCTCGCGGCGGTGATGTCGGGCTCCCCCGACAAGGCCAAGCTCGTGGCCCGCCAGTACGGTCTGCCCGACGATGCGGTCTACGGCTACGACGAATGGGATCGGCTGAAGGCCAACCCGAACGTCCAGGCTGTCTACATCGTCACGCCGAACGGCGTGCACCGGGACAACGTCGTCGCGGCGGCAGCCTCCGGAAAGCAGGTCCTCTGCGAGAAGCCGATGGCGGTCTCCTCGGACGAATGCCGCGAGATGATCGCGGCCTGCGCCAAGGCCGACGTCAAATTGATGATCGCCTATCGCTGCCAGTACGAGCCGCACAACCGCGCAGTGATCAGGCTCGCCCGATCCGGCGAGTTCGGCCGGCCTCGGCTGATCCAGGCCTTCAACGGGCAGACAACCGGATTGCCGGAGCAGTGGCGCCTGCGCAAGGCGCTGGCGGGGGGCGGCTCGCTGCCGGATATCGGGCTCTACTGCCTGAACACGACGCGCGCCGTGCTCGGCGAGGAGCCGGATCTGATCCAGGCCCAGATCCACGCGCCCCCGGACGACCCGAAGTTCCGCGAGGTCGAGGAGACGGTGAGCTTCACCCTGCGGTTCCCGTCCGGGGTGATCGCGCAGTGCCTGTCGAGCTACGGGGTCTACGAGGCGCGGAGCCTGACCCTGCATACCGGGACCGCCGCGATCGATCTCCAGAACGCCTTCGCCTATCAGGGCCAGCGCCTGACCATCGGCCGCCGCGACGGCAAGAACGCCACGAGGGACGAGAGGGTCCTGAGCCCCAGAAATCAGTTCGCGCTGGAACTCGACCACTTCGCCCGGTGCGTCCAGGAGAACCTGCGGCCCCGCACCCCCGGCGAGGAGGGCCTGCAGGACCAGGTGCTGATGGAGGCGATCTACGAGGCCGCCCGCACCGGAGCGCCGGTCAAGGTCGGGCCGCCCCCGGGCAGCGGCTCCGGCCTCGACGTCACTCGTGGGCCGGAGCCGGAGGAGCCGGGCTGAAACGGCTCAGAACGGCAGGAGGATGTCGACGATCTGCTGGCCGTAGCGCGGCTGCTGCACGTCGGTGATCTGGCCGCGCCCGCCATAGGCGATCCGGGCCTGGGCGATCTTGGTCGAATCGATCGTGTTGTCGGATTCGATGTCCTCGGGCCGGACCACGCCCGCGACGACCATCTCGCGCACCTCGAAGTTGACGCGGATCTCCTGCTTGCCCTCGACCACCAGGTTGCCGTTCGGCAGCACCTGCGTGACCACAGCGGCGACGTTCGTCGTCACGGTTTCGGCCCGCTGGACCGAGCCGGCGCCGTCGTTCGAGGTCGCCGACGTGGCGGCGAGCAGGGCCGTGCTGCCCACGCCGAGGGACTTGCCGACCGCGTTGTTCTCGAGCCCCAGGGCATTCGGCAGGCCGAAGCTCTCGGTGTTGGCCCGGGAGCGCTTGGTCTCGTTGCTGATGTTGGCCTGATCGGTGACGTTGACCTTCACGGTAAGGATATCGCCGAGCCGGGCGGCGCGCTGGTCCTTGAAGAAGGCCCTGGAGCCCGTGCGCCAGAGGGAATTCGGCGCGTAGGAGACCGGCTGCACGTCGGGCATCGGCATCCGCACCGGCTTGTAGCCGGGCTGCGTGGTCGGGTCCTCGATCGCCGACAGCGCTGGGGTCGCGCCGACCTGCGAGAGCCGGTCTGCGGTGTTGCAGGCGCCGAGCGCCCCGGCGATCAGAACGGCGGCGAGCGGGTTCAGGACGAGGCGGCTGGCCATCGGGCAATCACTCTTCGACGCGTACAAGGCGGGCGGTCAGCGCAGGGAGGCGGTCGCCTGGACCGGGGCGGTGCCGGCGGCCTGTTGAGCCGCCGGGTTCGGGCTCACCGAGACCCGGCCGGGACCGATCACGGTGGCCTGGAGGATCTTCTTGGAGGCGACGTTGACGACGTTCACGACGGCGCCCATGCGGCCGGCATCGTTGGCGAGACCGCGCATCGACAGGCTGATGCTCGGCGTCTCGTACACGATGGTCACGTTCTCGCCGCGCGCGACAAGTTCCGGCTTGGCCGTGTCGGAGACCCGCAGCACGGTGCCGGCCGCGAGCGTCTGCTGGGCGACCTCGCCGAGGATCGCGGTGGCGCTCCCCTGCGCGTCGGGGGCGACGGCCTCGCGGGGACGCCGCTCCATGACGACGTCGCCTTCCTTCACCGGCTCGCCGCGGTTGAGCGCCCGTGTGAGCACCGCCACCTCCCGCAACTCGATGACCACTCCGGAGACCCGCAGCGAGGCCTGCCGCTCGCCCAGGCTGACGAGCCCGGCGACACGGCGGGAGCGCGGGTCGTAGGTCAGGTCCAGGGCGGCCGCCTGTCCTTCGAGGTCCACCGGCGCGAGGAGGGTCGGGCCATCCCCGTCGAAGCGGACCGCGACGCTGCGGGGATCGAGTCCGTACCCGGTCTCGAGGCTGCGCTTGAGCGCCGCCTCGATCTCCGGCGGCCCGAGGCGGCGGGCTGCGCGCTGCACGGCGATCTGCAGCCGTCCACCGGTCTCCACGCCGGTGAGTCCCAGGGCGGCGGTCGCATCGAGGATCCGGCGGGTCTGGATCGTCCCGGTGGCGCCCAGCGCGGGCGAGCGGAACAGCGGCCGTGCGGCCAGGGTCTCCGGCGCCCCCTCGACGAGGTCGGCCAGCGTCAGGACGTCGCCGCGGGCGGTCACGTCGCCGCGCAGGCGCAGGCCCTCCGCCCGCGCCATCGCGGGGATCGCCAGGGCGCCGAGGACCGCGAAGGTCAGGAAGGCCAGGACCGCGCGCAGGACCACGGCCGAGCCGAGGGGCGCAGCCCGTGGGCGGACGCGGCGGATGATCGGGCTGACGTCGCTCGCGTCCGCCATGCCGATGCGGGGCAGATCGAGGGTCTCGGGATCGGGATGCATGCCGGCATACATGGTCAGGGGCCTTGAAGCGGGTGCGGGTCGCGCGGTTAGCTGCGGAACATCTGCGTGGTTGTGGAAAGCATCTGGTCGGCCGCGGTGACGACCTTCGAGTTCATCTCGTAGGCGCGCTGCGCGGCGATCAGGGACGAGATCTCCGTGACGGCGTTGACGTTGGCCTCCTCGAGGTAGCTCTGCTGGAGGTTGCCGAAGCCCTCCGCCCCCGGCAGGCCGCTGAGCGCCTGCCCGGAGGCCGCGGTCTCGATGAACAGGTTGTCGCCGATCGACTCGAGGCCGACCTTGTTGACGAAGCGTGAGAGCTGGAACTGCCCCAGCGCCTGCGGGGCGGTCTGACCCGGCAAGGTCGCCTGCACGGCCCCGGTGGCGCTGATCGTCACCGCGGTCGCGGTCTGCGGGACGGTGATCGCCGGATCGAGCAGGTAGCCGTCGCGGGTGACGAGCTGTCCCGAGGCCGACAGGTCGAAGGAGCCGTCCCGCGAGTAGGCGGTGCGGCCGTCCGGCAGCGTCACCCGGAAGAATCCCTCGCCGCGGATCGCGACGTCGTAGTCCTTCTCGGTGGAGGAGAGCGTGCCCTGCGACATGACGCGGGCCGTCGAGGTGGTCTTCACGCCCGAGCCCAGGGCGAGGCCGGCCGGGAGCTGGGTGTTCTGCTGCGAGGTGGAGGCGCCGGCCCGGCGCAGGTTCTGGTAGAGCAGATCCTGGAAGTGCACCTGCTGCCGCTTGTAACCGGTGGTGCGCAGGTTCGCGATGTTGTTCGAGATGACCTGGACGTTGAGTTCCTGGGCCGCCATGCCGGTGGCGGCGGAGTAAAGGGCGCGCATCGCTCAGCCCCCCTTACGCGACGTCGGCGAGGCGGCGGATCGCCGTGCCCCGCAGGTCGTCGAGGCGGGAGATCAGGCTCGACACCATGGCGTAGGAGCGGTTCACGTCCATCAGCCGGGTCATCTCGATCACCGGGCGGACGTTCGAGCGCTCCAGCGCCTCGGATTCCAGGCGCCCGTCGATCCCGGCCGGACGCGCGGGCTCCGGCGAGGCGTAGAGGTTGCCGCCCTCGTTGGTCAGCCGCTGCGGGTTGTCGAAGGTGACGAGCTTGATCTTCCCGCGGATGCCGAGATTGGTCGACACGGTGCCGTCGGCCGCGATGGCGAGCCCGGTCTCCTGGGGATTGATGGTGATCGGACCGCCCTCGCCCGCGACCTTGTAGCCTTCGCTGGTGACCAGCGCGCCCTGGGCGTCGATCTCGAAGGCGCCGTTGCGGGTGTAGCGCTCACCCTGCGGCGACTGGACGGCGATGAACGCCGCGCCCTTGATCGCCACGTTGAGCGGGTTGCCGGTCCGCTCGATCGGCCCCTGGCCGAGGTCGAGGGTCGTGCCCTGGTCGATGACGTAGGAGAGGCGCCGGTCGGGGCGGGCGAAGGAATCCGCGCTCGCCACCGGCATCAGGTATTCCTGGAAGCGGGTGTTGCGAGCCTTGAACCCGGTGGTCGAGACGTTCGCCATGTTGTTGGCGATCACGTCCAGCTCGCGCTGGAGCGCCATCTGGCTCGATACGCCGACGAAGAGGGCATTCTGCATCGTGGACTCTGGGACTCGCGGGCCGCGGTGGCGGCAACGATCCATTCAGCATCCGCTGTGCCAAACCGAGGATCGGAACATTCTCGTGTCCTGACAGGGGTTTGATCGCGATCGCCCCGGGCCGGCGGCGAGGTCCGGCCTGTGCCGCGGCAAACCTGGCCCGGCAGGAATTGCCTGCTTAACGGCACGTTAACCGTGTTGCTCCGATATCCAGGTGTACCTGGCACGCGGTCTCCCGCGAGAGAGCATTATTCCATGGCCAAGAAGCCCAAGAAGGCCTCCGCCGAGGAAGGCGAGGCCGGAGCCGAAGCCGCCCCGAAGGGCAAGAAGAAGCTCATGATCATGGTGGCCGCCGCGGTCCTGGTCGTGGGCGGCGGCGCCGGCGCGTTCCTGATGATGGGGCACGGCGGCGGCCACGGCGACGCTAAGGAAGCCGCGCAGGGTGGCGGACACGGCGGGCATGGCGGGGGGCACGGCGACGACGGCAAGGGCGTCGGCCCGGACGGCAAGAAGCCCCTGGTCTTCGTCGACGTGCGGGAGATGGTCCTCAACCTGAGTCCGGAGCTGCCGCAGGACAAGGCCCGGTACGCGAAGGTGCGGATCGCCCTCGAACTCAAGGATTCGAAGGTCGAGGAAGAGGTCAAGCCGCTGATGCCGCGGGTCGAGGACGCGTTGCAGGTCTACATGCGCGAATTGCGCGCCAGCGACATCACCAGCTCGGTGGGCCTGTTCCGACTGCGCGAGGAGCTGCTCCGGCGGGTCAACATCGCGCTGTATCCCGCCAAGGTCGACGCGGTGCTGTTCAAGGACGTGATCGTCCAATGATCGCGCCGGCGAGCAAGTCCGTCGCTTCGAAAACCGCGCCGCGCCCGGCCCCGATCGAGCACGCCTGATGGAACCCGAGGACGCACTTCCCGAGGACGACTGGTCGGCGGCCCTCCTGGAGCAGGGCGCCGAGGGCGGCGACACGTCGCTGGCCGAGGAATGGGGCGCAGCGCTCGCCGAGCAGGGCACGACGCGCAACGCCGGCGACGTCGCCGCCGAATGGGCGACGATGATCGAGGACGGGGAGAGCGACAACCTCCCCGAACTCGCCGGCAACGACCGGGTGCTCAACCAGGACGAGATCGACGGCGTCCTCGGCTTCTCCATGCGCGAGCTCTCGGCCTCAGGGGCCGGGGGCGTTCAGGCCATCGTCGATTCCGGCGTCGTCCAGTACGAACGCCTGCCGATGCTGGAGATCGTCTTCGACCGGATGCTCCGGTTGCTGTCGACTTCCCTGCGCAACCTGTTCCAGGACAACGTCGAGGTGACGCTGGACAACATCACCTCGGTGCGGTTCGGCGACTATCTCAACGCGATCCCGCTGCCGACGCTGCTCGGCGTGTTCCGGGCCGAGCAATGGGAGAATTCGGGCCTCGTCACGGTCGACTCGAACCTCGCCTACGCGACTTTCGACCTGCTGCTCGGCGGCAAGCGCGGCGGGTCGTCGAGCCGGCTGGACGGGCGCCCGTTCACGGCGATCGAGATGACGCTGGTACGCCGCCTCGTGGAGATCGTGCTGGGCGATCTCGAGATGTCGTTCCAGCCGCTGTCGCCCGTGACCTTCGGCATCGACCGGATCGAGACCAACCCGCGCTTCGCCACCATCACCAGGCCGGGAAACGCCGCCATCCTGATCAGCCTGCGCCTCGACGTCGACGGGCGCGGCGGCATGCTGCAGATCCTGTTCCCCTACGCGACGATCGAGCCGATCCGGGAACTCCTGACCCAGAGTTTCATGGGCGAGAAGCTCGGCCGCGACCAAATCTGGGAGGGCCATCTCGCCACCGAGATCTGGCAGGCCGACGTGACCATGGACGCGGTGCTGCACGAGATGATGCTGCCGCTGAAGCAGGTCATGAGCCTAAAGGTCGGCGAGACGCTGATGTTCGACGCCAAGCCGTCGGATCTCATCACGGTGCGCTGCGGCGACTGGGCGCTCACCCAGGGGCGGATCGGCCGTGTCGACGGGCACATCGCCGTCCAGGTCACACGGCCCCTACGCCGCTCGCGCACGACGATCCAGGCCTACGAGGCCTCGATGAACAACCGCTCGGATAGTTAGGGCCGATGAGGGTCCCATCATGAGTCTCTTCGTCACCCTCGCCGCCGACATCCTGGTCGCCGTCCTCCTGGCGGCGACCATCGTCACGTCCCTCCGGCTCTCCCGCCGCATCGGCCAGATGAAGGGCGACGAGGCCGCCCTCCGACAGACCATCGGGGACCTGATGGTGGCGACCGGCACCGCCGAGCGGGCCATCGCCGGCCTGCGCGCCGCGATCGACGAGGGCGACCGCACCCTGAACGCCAGCTTGGAATCCGCAACCGTCCGCGCCGCAGAGCTGCGGCTGCAGGTCGAGGCCGGCGAGGGCGTGATCACCCGCATCGGCGCCATCGTGACGCAGATGCGCGCCGTGCCGGTCCGTCCCGAGCCGGTGCGGGAGCCGGCTCCTGCACCGGAGATCCCGGCGGAGCGTCGACCCGAGCCCGCCGGCCCGAACGGCGAGCGCCTCGGCATGGCGGCCGCCGCGGCTCTCGCCATGAGCGAGCGCGCCCTCGCCCGCGTCCGGGCGCGCGCCGCGTGACCGGAGTCAAGGCACCGAAGGTCCCACCGGCGCCCAAGGCCGTTCCCGGGCCGAAGCCGCGCCGCACCGGAACGGCCCTCCGCCGGTCGCGCCTGAAGCCGGTGCGGCCGATGCGCCTGCGCCTGGTCGATGCCGTGGCGCTCGCGGCGGGGGGCCTCCTCGTGCTCAAGCTCCTCAGCCTGTTGCAGGCCGGCCTGCCGGAGAGCGGCGCGCTGCCGGAGTTCGGGCGGGCCGTGGCCCGGGCGCGCACCGGCTTCGAGCCCCTCGATCCGGTGACGACCGGGTCGGTGGGCGCCAAGGAGGAGCCGGCGGCCGCAGCCGAGAAGGCGCCGGATCCGACCCTGTCGCAGGCCACGGCCGCGCCGGATGCCGCGCGTCCGGCCTCCCCCACCGAGCGGGCGCTGCTGGAGAAGCTCGGCGCCCGGCGGGACGCCCTGCGCCAGAAGAGCGACGAGCTGGAGCTGCGCGAGAGGATGCTCGGCGAGGCCGAGCGCAAGCTCGAGACCGGTCTCGGCGATCTCAAGAAGGCCGAGGACAAGGTGGACGCAGTCGCGAAGGTGAAGGAGGATGCCGAGAAGCAGGGGCTGAAGAACATCGTCACGATGTACGAGGCGATGAAGCCCAAGGACGCCGGCCGGGTGTTCGACCGGCTCGGCCTCGACGTTCTGGTGCCGCTCGTGCTGGCCATGAACCCCCGCAAGATGTCCGAGGTCCTGGCGGTGATGCAGCCCGAGACCGCCGAGCGGCTGACGGTAGCGCTCGCCAACCGCGCCCGCGGCGCCGGCGGGGTGCAGGCCCAGGCGGGCACGGGGCTTCCCGCGAACGAGCTTCCGGCGATCGATCCCGGGT
>NZ_JBFUGA010000099.1:0-20999 GCF_056403155.1 Methylobacterium sp. P3_A11 | reverse complement strand
GGACAGGATGCTGCTACGACAATGCCCCAATGGAGAGCTTCTTCCACACTCTCAAGGTCGAGCTCGTTCATCAGCGGCGATGGGCAACCCGAGATGAGGCGCGACGCGACCTGTTCGCTTACATCGAGGGCTACTACAATCGGCAACGCATCCATTCGGCGCTCGGCTATCTCACGCCCGAGCAGGCCGAGCAAAACGCGAGCTAAACTCCCCGTGTCCGCGAAATCAGGGGAGGATCAGAGGATCGGTCCGCCTGGAGCGAGCGGATCAGCCGGGCACTGGAATCGGCTCTTGAGCCGTATGCCGGCAGACTGATCGGGTTCTACTGGCCGTTCCGGGGCGAGTACGATCCGAGAGGGGTTCTCACCGCGATGCGAGAGCGCGGCTCGCACCTTGCTCTGCCGGTGATCGTCGAACGCGGGCAGCCGCTCGTCTTCCGCGCGTGGTCTCCCGGCAGCCTGATGGTGCAGGGCACTTGGAAGATCCCGATGCCCGAGTCGGGGGATGCGGTCGTCCCAGACCTACTTGTGGTGCCGCTGGTCGGGTTTGATCGGCAGGGCTACCGGCTCGGCTATGGCGGTGGCTTCTATGATCGGACGATTGCCGCGATGCCCGAGACGCCACGCACCATCGGTGTCGGCTTCGAACTCGGGCGCCTGGAAACGATCTACCCGCAGCCACACGACATTCCGCTGGAGCGGATCATCACGGAGTGAACCGCCCCGGGTTTGTCGCAGGCTGATTGGCTTGGGTCAGGCGGCCAAGGCTTGCACCTCGGCCTGAGCATAGTAGTGCGCTTCCGCCTCGGCGGGAGGCACATTGCCGATGGGTTCAAGCAGCCTGCAGTGATTTAACCCATCGACCCATTCGAGCGTGGCGTACTCGACCGCCTCGTATGAGCGCCACGGTCCGCGCCGATAGATCACCTCGGCCTTGAACAGGCCGATGATCGTCTCGGCGAGATCATTGTCGTAGGAATCGCCGACGCTGCCGACAGAGGGCTCAATGCCCGCCTCGGCGAGGCGCTCGGTGTAGCGAGTGCTCACGTATTGCGACCCGCGGTCGGAATGGCAGACGAGGCCGCTGCCGGCGAAGGGGCGGCGCTCGTGCGGGGCCTCCTCCAGAGCATCGAGCACGAAGTCAGGCCGGGCCGAGCGCGATACACGCCAGCCGACAATCCGGCGGGCGAAGACGTCGATCACGAAGGCCGCGTAGACGAAGCCACTCCAGGTCGCGACGTATGTAAAATCCGCCACCCACAGTCTGTTCGGGTACGCGGCCTTGAACTGCCGGTTGACCCGGTCGCGCGGGCAGGCCGCCGGATCTGGAACGGTGGTGCGTATCTTACGCCCGCGCACCACCCCGGCCAAGCCCATCGTCCGCATCAGCCGCGCGACCGTACACCGGGCGACGACGATCCTCTCGCGGGCGAGTTGCCGAGATGGGAAATCCAGAGAGGGCACGTGAGGTCGTGGATAATAACCGGCTGAAAAATGGCGTGGCGCAAAAGGGAGAACGGCAGGGGCGAAACAAAAGTTTCCGGGAGAATCGCAAAGCTTCAGCAGGCAAGTGTGCGACCGAGAGCGGCCTGCGGCGCCGAGTAAGAATTCACGAGACGGGAGCGAATTATAGTAGTATAAATTAGCGATCGCGCACGAAAGCTTGACGGCGGTCGCGAGTTCCGTCCTGACCAAGTAACGTCGCGATTTGAGTCGTCCATTTGGAGGGCCGTGCGATGGAAGCACTTCATAGTGGGTCTCCAGATCAAGCAGTCGCACGCCCACATGTGCGCTCGCTCAGTCTCCGAGACCTCAAGGATGTCCTGGTGAAGGGAGTCGAGGATTTTGCTGCGATGCCGACGCACGCTCTGTTCCTCATCGCCATCTACCCCGTCGCAGGAATTATCATCGCGGCGGTGGCCTTCGAGAACGACCTTATCCCAATCCTTTTTCCGCTGGCGTCGGGCTTCGCCCTACTCGGTCCGTTCGCGGCAATCGGGCTTTATGAGATGAGCCGCCGGCGGGAACAGGGCCTCGACCTGCCCTGGGTCCACGCCTACGCGCCACTCACCGGCCAATCGGCTTGGGCGATTATGATTGTCGGCTTCGTCCTAATGCTGCTCTTCGTCTGTTGGCTGATTGCCGCGATGGGACTGTATTGGACCCTCTACGGTGATGCGCGCCAAGTTTCAGTCCTCGACTTCCTGCAAGAGGTGCTCACGACGCCGAGAGGCTGGGCGCTCATCGTGGTCGGGAACCTTGTGGGTGCCGCCTTCTCACTGATCGCACTGGCGGTCAGTGCCGTGTCCTTCCCGCTGATCATCGACCGCGGCGCGGGTGCCGCAGAGGCGATCGATACCTCCGTCACCCTCGTCCGGGAAAACCCACGGACGATGGCCGTTTGGGGCCTCATAGTCGCGGGTCTGCTGGTCCTAGGAATGCTGCCGCTCTTCGTCGGGCTCGCGCTGGTTCTGCCAATCCTTGGTCACGCGACGTGGCACCTCTATCGGCGAGCCGTTCTGCCCTAAGCTTGACTTTGGCCATTCATGCGGCGTGGCAGAGGGCATAGGCCCAGGGCGCGGGCAAGCGGAAGCGGGGTTTTGTTCGGGCGCGTCGGCGCGGTGATGTTGCCAAAGTCCGCTCGCGCCAGATCGCATAGCGCACGGCGGCCAGAGCATCGGCGAAAGTCGGGCGCGGTTTGGGGTACCACGCGGCGGCCGCGATCCGTTGCCGTTGGCGGACTGGGAGCCGTGCAGCCAGCAGCGTGACGATCGAGAACAGGGCGAGCAGGCAGGGCGTGGTGCGGGCGATGGCCTTGTCCGACCACTGCCGCTGCGTCTCCATCCCGAGGTGAGCACGCGCCTCTTGGAAGGTGACCTCGACACTCCAGCGCTGCACGAACCAGGACACGATTTGCACCGGCTCGCGGTCGAGATCTGTGCAGAGCAGAGCCTGCGGTGCGAAGCGGCTCTCGGGATCGCGCACCAGCACCCAGCGGATCGGCACGACCGGCAGACCGCCGTGCCGCCACACTGCGGTCCCGGAGGCGATCTCAAGGGTGCGCTCGCCCGCCCCTTACCAGCCGGGCACCACGACCGCGTGCCAGCGCGTGTCCTTGGTCGCGAGGGTCGCGGCGAGCGTCGGCAGCCGAGCGCCCTTGGTCCGCGGGCGCCCGATCGTGCCCGGCGGCCGTGGCGGGGCCGGCTTGTAGAGCGCAGCATCCAGCCGTAGGCGGGTGATGGCCGTGATGCCACCGCGGCGCATGGCGTCGAGGAACAGCAGTGCGGACAAACCGCTGTCGCCGACTAGGACAAGGTCGCGTCCGCGCAGCCAGCGGCGGACCTGAAAGGTGAGTTGGCGTCCGACGTCGAGCAACGGCTTGTGCCGACGGCCCCGTTCGCGACAGGCGCGCTCGGACGGCACCAGCGCGGTCAGGAACGGCAACGCCCAGACGCGCCCCGCCCAGGGGATCGGGGCGAGCAACATCAGGCTCATCCAGCGCAGCCCGCTCGCCTTGACGAAGTGGCTGTCGGAGGAACGAACCGGATCACGGTAGATGCCTTTCGCCGCGATCCGCTTGCCGCGACGGCGCTCGATCGTGTCGTCCAGTCCCAGGACCACGGGGCCGCGTTGCGCGAACGTGTCGACGAGGAGTCCGAGCAGGACGCGGCTGCCGCTGCGCGGGCACCATGCCGCGCGGTTGAGGATGCGGTGGACGTTCACAAACCGCCGCTCCTGCGCGCGGCCGATGATGCGCAGGACACTTGTCACCGTGCGCTGCCCCGGCTGTAAAGGGCGGACCAATTCCAGGCCGCCGTGGCGGAGCAAAACCAGGCCACTGGCAACGTGCAGCCTGAACGAAGAAGGGGCCTGGTCGGGCCCCTTCTTCGTTCGTCGCCGATCGTAAGGGTCAGGCCGGCGGGATCTCGCCCGTCTCGGGATCGTGAGGATCGGCGCTAGCCTGGTTTTGCTCCGCCCCATCGACCCGGTCGCGCCGGCGGCGGGAAGTTTTGAGGCGGTAGCTGTCGCCGTTCAGACTCAGGATGCTGACGTGGTGGGTCAGCCGGTCGAGCAGCGCGCCGGTCAGCCGCTCCGAGCCCAGAACTGACGTCCAGTCCTCAAACGGGAGGTTCGAGGTCACCACGGTCGAGCCACGCTCGTAGCGCTGCGAGAAGACCTCAAACAGCAACTCCGCTCCCGTCGACGACAGCGGCACGTAGCCGAGTTCGTCGACGATCAGGAGCTTCACCGCGGCCAGCTCACGCTGAAGCCGGAGCAAGCGACGCTCGTCGCGCGCCTCCAGGAGCTGGTTGACCAGCGAGGCCGCGGTGGTGAACGTGACCGGGAAGCCCTTCTGGCAAGCCGCCAAGCCGAGAGCCAAGGCGATGTGGGTCTTGCCGGTGCCCGAGTTGCCAAGTGCGATCACGTTCTCCCGGCCGAGGATGTAGCCACAGCGGGCCAGCTCCAGCACGAGCATCTTGTTCAGGCTCGGGATCGCGGCGAAGTCGAAAGTGTCGAGGCTCTTGACCGCCGGGAAGCGCGCCGCCCGGATCCGGCGCTCGACCATGCGCCGCTCACGGTCGATCAGCTCCAGCTCGACCAGCCGCAACAGGTAGTGCGGGTGGTCGAGGCCGCCCTGGGCGCACTCCCGGGCAACCTTGTCGTACTCGCGCAGTACCGTGGGTAGCTTGAGCTGCTCGAGTCGGGCCAGCGCGATCAGCTTGACCGCATCGAAGCCGATCGCCCCGAGCCGGATCGCCTCCGTGACGGCTGCGGCCACCACGGCCTGGGGCATCGCCTCCATCAGGCGCAGCACCTGGATGAACTCGCGCTTGCCCCGGTTGCCCATGCGCGCCTCCAGCAGGTGGCGCAGGTGCTGGAATGCCTCGGGCAGATCCCAGCCCTGGAGGGCCGCCGCTTGGTCGAGGGCGTTCGGCTTGGTCTCGATCAGCGCGAGGTAGTGCAGCGGATCGGACACGAACACGCCGGTGCCGTAGCTGCGTTCGTGCCGGGCGATCTCGATCCCGCCGCACAGGATCACGACCTCGTCGACGAAGCCCTTCACCAGGACGTCCCGGAAGCCGTAGGCGGTGGGCACCGAGTAGTCGTTGCCGTGGTAGCGCACCAGCGCGGTCGAGGAGACACGACCAGCCCGCTTCTCGCACGGCTCCAGCGGCACCGCCGGCAGGGCGCGCAGGACCGCACGGTCGGCCACGAGCCGCGTACCGATGAGCTCGGCATACCGACCGGCACACTCATCCTGCCGGACTCGGCAGCGTCGCTCCAGATCAGCGTTCAGCGCCTCGAACGAAGCTGCCTCCGGAGCCGGGGTCATGAAGTTGGAGCGAGCGAACTTGACCAGCCCTTCGACCTTGCCCTTGTCGTTGCCCCTGCCCGGACGGCCGAAGCGGTCGCGGAACAGGTAGTGGCTCACCAACTCGGTGAAGGCGCGCGTGCGCTCGCGCTGCCCGTCACCGCAGATCTTGGCGACCGCGATCTTCGTGTTGTCGTACAGGATCGACAACGGCACGCCCGTGAAGAAGGCGAAGGCGGCGACGTGCCCGTCGAGGAACGCCTCGGTGGTCTCCCGCGGATACGCCTTCACGAAGCAGGCGTCGGAGTGCGGCAGGTCCATGCAGAAGAAATGGATCTTGCGACGCACGCCGCCGATCGTGGCCACCGCCTCGCCGAAGTCGACCTGCGCATGGCCTGGCGGATGGGCGAGCGGCACGAAGGTCTCTCGCCCCTGCGACCGGCAGATCCGCACGTGGTCCTTCACCACCGTGTAGCCGCCGGCATAGCCGTGCTCGTCGCACAGACGCTCGAAGATCCGTTTGGCCGTGTGCCGCTGCTTGACTGGTGCCGTTCGGTCCGCCTCCAGGATTGCCGTGATCACCGGCAGAAGAGGCCCAAGCTTCGGCTTCTCGACCGGCTTCGAGCGCGTATAGCCCGGCGGCAGAGAGAACCGGCACATCTTGGCGATTGTCTCTCGGCTCAGCCCAAATACGCGAGCCGCCTCACGCCGAGAGTTGCCCTCGGTAAACACGAACTGCCGAACGGCCGCGTAGACTTCCACGGCGAACATCCCCGGCTCCTCTCGAAAGAGAAGCTTCTCCACTGCCCGGCTTTTACACCGCCCGCATCAGCACGACGCCGACGCTCCAGTGGATGGTTTTGTCACCGCCCTACACACCCGGCGTGAGGATCGCGCCGACCAGCAGGTTCTGGGCGTGTCGCCACGAGCGGTGGACGAACAGCGGTGCGAACGCCAGGATGATCGCGGCGAAGCGGGTGGGCAGTGAGAGCATGGCGGTGTCTCTTGGCGGGGACGCCACCAGCCTATCCGTCACGCCCGCTTCGTCACCTCACACCCTCGATCACCCGTCCGATTGGCCAAAGTCGAGCTTAGATTTCCGTCTGAACCGCCGGAACGTGCAGGAGATCGTAGCGCCTAAGCCGGGCCACTGAGCGCCTCTGCTCTGAGCCGCTCGACGTCAAGCTGCTGTAAGCTGCTTCGAGTTGGCGGCCACGTGCTCACGCAGGCGGCTGATCACCGTCCCGGCTGAGCCGCCCCGCATTAGCGTGTCGTTGGCCTCCGTCGCGGCCAGAACCTTCTCGCCCGTCATCAGGTGCGCTTCGGCCTGAGCCGCGGCTCCGCCCCAGGCCAACTTGACCAGCCGCAGTTCGATGACCTTCTGAGCCTCGAGACCGAGAAGGGCGGCCGTGAAGAACGGGAACATTCAGCTCACCCAGGCTGCAGTGAGGGGGGGGCAGGTCACCATCACCTTCTGCTCGAAGCTTTACGCGCGGGCGTTCGGCTGAATTCCTGAGGCGGTCAGCAGCTGACGGCCCGGTGCGGCCAACGCCTCGCCGAAGCGAACAGCTGCCCCAAACACGCGCGTCATCTCGCAGGTCTGAAGATCGAAAACCTGAGAGGGCGACCGCGCACGGCTCAGAGCCTGCAGATAAGCAAGCGCGGCCTCGCTCTCGGTGCGGGCATAAACCCAGGCCGTCACATTCATCTGAAACACGGTTTGCGTGAAGTTCGGCGAAGCCGGCCACAACGTGTGGCTCTCAGGACGATCCTGTGGTGAATCGGCAGGTCGAAGCTGGTGCTCGCGTAAGCTCGCAGGCTTTGTACTCACTGGTAGCGGCTGATCCGCATCTTCAACTGCGGATTGCCCAAAACTGTTGATGTCGCTCATCACGCCAGGCGCCTGGGCCGAGAGGAGCCCTGATTGGGCATCCTCACCGCTGGCAGCCTCATCGCGGGCAACCTCCGGAGCGATTGTCGGTACGATTTCAGCGGCGCCAAATGAGGGCAGCTCGAGAGCAGTGGCAGAGGTCGTCTCGAGCAGATCGGTCTTCAAATCGACCGGGGCTTCGTGGTGGATGGAGTCCAAGGCCTCGAGTAGGACTGGAGCTTCGGCTGGGTGTGTTGCCGAATCTTCGGCCCTCGGAATCACAGGTATACCGGGTGACGTGAGCGGCTCACTGTTCACGCTCGGCTGCACGGCGCCAGGAACTGCTTCCTTCATCGACACCGAAGTCTGACCGCTACGCCGACGCACCATCACGCTACTCCCCAAGTCACAGAGGTCCCCTGCGCCTCAGTCGGAGGTGCAGGGGGCGGCCACGCCGGATCAGGCCGCCTTGGCAGACCGGGCCACGCTGGCGAGTTCCTTGGTCTGGCTCTGCAGAGCAGCGAACTGCGTGCGGACGTAGTCGGACTGGAGCTGCAGCGCGTCCTGCAGGCTGTTGGCGCGCACCAGCTTCTGCGCGAGATCGAAGGTGCTGGCGAGGTTCTGCTCGAACATCTCGATACCGCGGACGTAAGCGACGCTGGCGGGCAGCTCCGCCGTCTTGGTCTGCGCCTGCGCGCTCTGGGTGACCTTGCGCGCATTTTGCACGAAGGCGATGAGCGCAGCGCGCGCCTGCTCGACGTTCTTCTCGGCGAAGTCGCGCGACTCGGCCGGGATTTCGAAGCTCGGCTGGGTAGTGTTCATGATGCCCCTCAAACTCAACATTCACGCCGAATCAGTTTGTGCGGCGCGCCGAATACATGCCGCAATGCACAATCAGTGTCCAGACAGCCGAATTCCTAGGCTCAAGTTCGCTGTCACGCCCACCGGTCGGCATGAGAGGATGTCGTGTGATCCAGAGTGCGATTTCGACGCCGATCGGCGCGCTGAGTGCCTGAACCGGATGGGGGCGGGGGCGTCCTTTTTGCGGAGCTGACTCACTTTCGGGTCAGGATCTCGGTCACCAGACGTTGTATCTCAAGCGATCAGCGCGGCCGACGCTCAATTTACGCGTTCTGGCGTTGCCGGATTAGCGCGACCCACTGCTTAGCTGATTGGGCACCGGAGACGGCCCACTGACGATCGACGATGAAGAAAGGCACGCCGCCGACCTGCATCTCTGCCGCTTGTGCCTCGACGCTCACGATGAGCGAGCGCAGCTCTTCGCTCTCTAGAGCTGTCAGCGTCACCTGCCGATCAAGACCCACCCCCTCGGCAACGTCCAGGAGGACCGCCGCATCGCCGACATCGCGGCCTTCCTCGAAGTAGGCGCGGAACAGCGCCTCCACGAGTGCGTCTCCCCTGCCGTGCTGCCGGGCGGCCGCGATCAGCATGTGGGCCTTCCGCGTGTTGGGCGTGGACTGCATGCGGCCAAACGCAAAGCTGATACCCTCCCGGCCGCCGAGCTCGGTCATCTGGGCGTCAAGCTCTGCGCTACGCTCAGCGCCGAACTTCTGTGCGCGGTAGATGGAGCGCTCGATACCTTCGGCCGGCATGTCGGGGTTGAGCTCGAAGGGCAGCCACTCGACCGTGGTGGTCTCGCGAAGCCCAAGCTGATGAAGCGCATGTTCAAGCCGGCGCTTGCCGAGAAAGCACCAGGGACAGATCACGTCCGAGAAGACGGAGACTGTGAGAGCCATCATCCGCTCCATCGCATGCTCGACATGCAGGTCCTAGCCGCAATACTCAGCGCATCGCTCAAACGGTGATGTCAGCTCGTTGTGTCGTCGCCAAGGGAGATCGTCCGCTCGATGACGTGCTCGAGCGGCGCGTTCTCGGCCGTGAGCGTCATGCGCAATTTCAGCGTGTCGCCCTTCACCTGGCCATCGCGAGCCACGCGCTCGATCTCGCGCTGGGAAGTGACGCCGACCTCTTTAAGAAACTTGCGTAGCTCGAGGTTGAAGCGGTCATCATCCATGGCGCTCCTCCGCGTAGTGTGATCACCGACAACGCTTCGGGTTGGCAATAGGCACCCGGTCTCTGACTTCTATGCGAAGTCGGTACAACACGGTCCAAGCCCAAGAGCTATGCAGCGGCAGCGTCCGCTTACGGGACACGGCCACGGTCAGCTGAATGGCCGGGATGGGCGCAATGCGGCAGGTCTGCTTTTCGTTTGCGGCCGAACCTTCGCTTGTGAAGCTAATCGGAAATTGTGCAGCTTGCGTCGCTATCCGCCAGTGATGCTTGAGGCCCCTCGACCTCCCGGACGGCGCGCTTGCCTGTTACCGCCTCGTAGCGGGCGATGATCAAGTCGACATAGCGCGGGTCCAGCTCGACCCCGTAGCAGCGCCGACCAATCTGCTCGGCCGCAATCAGCGTCGAGCCAGAACCGAGAAACGGGTCGAGAACCACCTCATCCCGCTCGGTGAGATCGAGCACTGCATCGGCCAGCAGCGCGACCGGCTTAACCGTCGGATGATGCTGCAGACCTTTGCGCGCGTCTGAACCGAGCGAGGAGGCGCCCGGATATGTCCACAGGTTCGAGCGCCAACGACCTCCTCGGCCGAGACCCACGTTGTTGACGTGCGCCGTCGTGCCCTTCTTGAACAGCGGCAACAGCTCATGCTGCGAGCGGTACAGGCTGCCCATCCCAGCGTTCGTCTTCGCCCACACGATCAGGTTCAGGGCCGTAAGCTCCAACTCGGCGGCGGCCCTCTGGACCACGTGCACGCCGCGCCGGTCGATGAAGGTGCCAAACACCGCGCCGTCGACGAGGTGGGGCAGCGCCGCGGCCATCCACGACCGGTTGAAGGCTAAGAACTCCGCCTCGCTCATCTCGCCGCTGGCCATGGCGAACTCGCGGTGGTCGCCCCCCGTCACGTGCCCGCCGATCCGCACGTTGTAGGGTTCGTCCGTGAGCAGGAGACGAGCCCGCTCGGCGCCCATGAGCTTGGCAAGCACGGCGGGATCTCGAGCATCTCCGCAGATGATCCGGTGACGACCGAGCACGAACACGTCACCGGGCTGCGCCACCGGCGCATCGGAGGACGGCGTCAAAGAACCCGGCTCGATGGGGGCGGGCTCTTCGTCCAGGAGAACCTGGTCGATCTCGCAGTCCGTAAAGCCAGTGATCTCTAGCGCGCCGGCCTCCAGGGCGAGTTCCTCGAACTCGAGCTTGAGTTCCTCCAGATCCCAGCTGCCGCGCTCCTGCAAGCGATTGAGTGACAGCCGCAGGGTGCGTTGCTCGCTCGGGCTCAGGTGGTCTGCAACGATGCAAGAGATGGACGTCAGTCCCAGGAGCTTGGCCGCCTCGACGCGGATCACGCCGTCGAGGATCCTGTTCTGCGCGTCGATCAGCACCGGGTCGCAGAAGCCATGCGCGCGGATGGCTGCGGCCACGCGCTGAACTTGGGCAGGATCGTACTTGCGCACGGCTCGGCTCGGCGCCGTCAGGGCGTCGGGTGCGCGCTCGACCGACGTCAGGCGCGGCGTCAGGTCGTTGCGGGCGCGTCCCTCTGCAGGGTTCGGCCGATCCAGGTTGAGCCGACGCTGGCGGCTCTTTCCGCGCAGAGCGCCAACCAGGGGTTCGGAGGCGTCCAAGATCTCTCGCCGTGTGCGGGCCATGGCCGCCGCTCCTTCTGTGCACGTCATCACCGGTCGATCGTGCGACCAGTCATCCTTCGTCGATCAGTCAGCCCGATGGTGCTGCCTGCTCGCCGTCGCCGTGCTCCTGGCAGCGCTCCCTGTCGGCTTGCGCATCGACCACGAGCCGCTTCTGTTGGATGCGCGCGGACGCCTCCCATTCCTCGTCGCTGTACGGCAATGAGCCGGATGCGTAGGGCGGCCGCGGACCTGTGCCGAAGACTTCGAACAGGATGTAACGGCTCTCGCGAACCTTGAAGAAGCCGCCCGCACCAAGCCCCATCTCGGGCCGCCAATCAGCTGGTCGTGGAGCCTGGTAGAAACCCACACGCTGAAGGCCCGGTGGCCGTAGCGGCCGCTGCAGGTACTGGGCCGAGAAGTTGTAGGCCTCGATCTCGCGCAAGATCTCGATCAACTGTCCCGTGCTCTCACGGTGCGGCTGAAGCGGCTCACCCTTCCGTCGCACCACTGCGCGCCGGCGGTGTAGAGGCCATTCCTCATCGTGGAGGGCGACGGCCGGCAACACGATCTTGGACCATCCATCGTGCTGGCAGACGTGGCCCGTGAGGTCATCCGAGTGCAGGCGCTGCATCACCAGGATGATCACGCCGTTCGCCTTATCATTGAGGCGCGGGATGACCTCAGCATCATACCAAGCGTTGACGAACTCGCGCGCGGGATCGTCCTGCGCCGAGTGCGACGCGAGTGGGTCGTCGATCACGATGAGGTCGGCACCGCGCCCGACCAGGCTCTGGCCGACGACGGCGTAGAAGATGCCGCCGCCGTGCGGCAGGATGATCTCGCCTGGAACCTCCGTCACCTGCAGGTGCGGAAACAAGGCGCGACAGCGCGGATTGCGCATCAGGGCAGCCGTCCTGAGCTGCAGGTCGCGAGCCAGCGCCCGGGAGCCGGCGACCACCATGATCTTGAGCGTCGGATCGTGGCCGAGGGCGAAGACCACCGCCGCTAAAGCGCAGTGCGACTTGAGGCTGCGCGGCGGGGCGTTGAGGATCAGGCGGCGGGTGCCGCGATCGAGGCAGCCTTGGAGCGCGTCGGCCATGACGTCGACGTGCCAACACCTGCCGAGCTCTTGCCGAGGCAGCAACTCGTGGAAGGCGAGCTTGGTGAAGGAAGGCAGATCGGCGCGGTACATCTGCTCGTAGATCGAGCGCGGCATCACTCATCCTCCGGTTTGTCGACGCCGGGTAGAGCGAGCGTGGCAGCCAGCTCGGCGAAGATCGCGCCGTCGTAGGCCTTGGCTGCGAACGGATCAGGCTTGACGCTCTCGCGCATGTGCTTGAGCAACATCTCCTGGGCGCGGACTTTGCCGTTCAGCGCGTCGAAAAAGAGCTTCATCACGACGGCCTGGCGCCCCGGCACTTTGACCTTTCGGCCTCCAGAGTTGACGACGACTTTCGCGTCGAGCTGCTGGTCGAGCAGCGCCTCAAAGCTCTTCGATCGCGCTCGGCGCCCAGTCGGGTTGCCGGACACACCCTTTTTGAACTGATGCTTGCGCGGCGGCTTACCGTAGCCGACCTCATCATCGTCATCTGTCATTGCTGCGATCCCGGACACGCAACTGGGGCATGACCTCACCCCAGTTGCTCGGCGGCTCAGATAGGGGTGGCTGCGCCGGCTCGGACGGAGACGACCGCGATGGCTGATGCCCGCGGTTGCGCGGTTGCGTCACTTGCATCAGTTCGA
Organism: Methylobacterium sp. P3_A11; assembly: GCF_056403155.1. NCBI lineage: Bacteria > Pseudomonadati > Pseudomonadota > Alphaproteobacteria > Hyphomicrobiales > Methylobacteriaceae > Methylobacterium > Methylobacterium sp. P3_A11. Next base: position 8,413 of record NZ_JBFUGA010000099.1, on the reverse strand, counting down.
CGATGCGGACCGCCAACTCTGCCAACTCGACCACGAAGAGGCTGAACAGGCCGTCGCGCAGCTCAGTCGCGAGAAGAACTTCGAGCTCCCTCGGGCCTTCGAGCACCTTGCGATCGTAGAGCCGTTCCCCGACGGCGATTGATCCGCCGAGATGCTCTGCACCACGTGGGGTCACCTCGACGCAGCGGAGGACGAGGTAGATCTTCAGCGCGTCCAACTTCTCGCACAGAGAGGTTTCAGGCGTCTCTGACGCTGGCTGAGTCGCGTTCGAGCGTCCAAACGTTTGACGAGCGTGATTGGCTTTGTCGAAAATGCCCTTCAGATCGCCTTGGATCTGCGCGATGAAATCGACGGCTTCGCCCTGCTTTGCGCCGAACCGGACGAGTTCGAGCGCCACGGCGAGGGTGAACACGCGAAATGGCGCGTACTGAACCTCGTGCCCTGTTCCGAGCGGTAACTGATCATAGAACGCCAGGCCGAAGAGAGGCAGCAGCTCTGGATTAGCACGAGCCCACTTTAGGTCGATCTCCAGCAGACGCTTGATGCGGGTGATGAAGAACGAGGGCACGTCAGCTTCGAGGCGGTCGCGCGCGCTGTGTGATGCTCCGTACGTCAGAGCAAATAAGATTTGCACGGCCTGCTGACGTTTCGCGAACACAGCGATCCCCCACAGCTATCTTCAGCTCACCCTTACATAAACCCCGACCGAGGTTTCTGACAAGGGCGGTAATTTGGCTTTTGGAGGCGCTAAGTATTTCACTGCAGAGCGCAGCAAATTCGCTGCTAAGTGATCTAAATTCCCTGCTCTGACACGCAGGGATCCTTGCTCGTAAGTATCGAAAAGTAAGCTCGAAATTCGGGGTTCGCCACTATCAAAACGGTCGAAACACAGCAGATTTCCCTACGAGCAGGGAAAATAGCGGTAGAGACGGGTTCGCGAAGGACTGGGTCCACCGCCATTTTAGCTGTAAGCCGCTCTTGCAGCTGCCGATTTTTCCAGACGCCTCTGCCCATCCGCCTTCCTGGTACAAAATGCTGGGACAGAGGGACCGCCCACGTGCGCTCCATGCCGCGACTCGTCAGGCGCGACGGCGTCTTCTATTTTCGCATGGCCGTACCGAAGCCGCTCGTGCCAGCCCCGCGCCGGACGGAGGTGAAAACAACCCTTCGAACGGGTGACCTCTCGCTCGCCAAGACACGGGCACGACGGTTGAGCGAGGCCTGCGATGCGCTGTTCCGGGAGTTGAAGCGTATGCCTGAGCTGACCCAGGAGGAGATCGACTGCCGCCTCCGGGCCTATATGCAGGAGAGCCTGAATAAGGGACTGGAGCTAGCGCGCTTCATGCCAGGTGATACGGTCGACACCAACGCGGAGGTGATTGGCCTGCGCGACGACATAAAGCGGCTCCGCCAGCAACTCGCCTCGCAGTCCTTCAAGGAAGACGTAGTTGCGACGGCGAAGCGACTGCTCTCTCAGCCTCCCTCTGGCTCCGAACATCTCCCACTGAGCGCCATCCAGCATGCGAGCGAGGGGGTTGCTCGTGCGAGGATCGAGAACGCCCGCATCCTCGCCGCACGTTTGGAAGGCCGGTACGACGAAGCTGCGCTTCGAGACCCTCTCTTTGAGGGCCTCAGGATCGACACTCTCCCGCCCGAGCCCGGCGAGACACCGGTTGCGCCAAACCCCACCCTGACATTCCAGATGCTGGGGGACCGCTACCTCAACCACGCAGAGAAGACGGCCGTCCAGCAAAAGACGCTAGGCGACATCGCGCGCTCACTCCGCCTAGCTTATGCGGTGATTGGCGCTGACAAGCCCGCTGCCAGCATCACTACGGCCGACGTGGCATTGCTGGCGGAGGTCATTGGCACTGTCCCGCCAAACTTCACAAAACTCGGGGCCCAAACGTCCATCGTTGAGGCGGCAGCTGCCAATGCGGCCGGCCCGAGACTGGAACCCGCGACTCAAGAGAAGCTGTTTCGCCTCACCAAAGCTGCGCTGAAATGGGCGGCGGGGATGGAGCTGATCCCGAAACAGCCGGGCCTTAACGTGAAACTGCCCGCCGCCAAGAAGGTCAGCAAGAAGGATTCGAGGCATCCCTACTCGGCGGCGCAACTGACAGCGATTTTTGCCTCGCCGGCGTTCGTCGGTCATCGCACTCCGAGTCGTCGGACGGAGCCAGGGAACGTGCTCATTCGCGACGGTAAATTCTGGATACCTTGGATCGGCCTGTACTCAGGCATGCGCCTCGGGGAAATTGTCCAGCTTCTCAAATCCGACGTCAAGCAGGAGGCTGGCGTATGGTATTTTGACGTATCGAAGGGCGAGAACGAACAGAAGCATATCAAAACGGCTGCGAGCGTCCGAAGAGTGCCAATCCACCAAGCTTTGATCGATGCAGGCTTACTGACGCACGCGGCCAACGCGAAGCAGGGCAAACGCATTTTTGAAGATGTGAGCTTCGGCCTTGATGGGTACCCTTCTGCAAATTTTACGAAACACTGGGGTCGGTACGGCCGCGAAATCGGCTTTTGGACGAAAAAGACGACCTTTCACAGCTTCCGCCACAACTTCATCCAGGCGCTCAAGGAGGCTGGCGTCCCCAAGGACATTCGGATTGAGATCGTGGGGCATGAAAGTGAGGACGCCCACGATAACTGTGGCAAGAGCTTATCAATGACGAAGCTGAAGGAGGCGGTCGACAGAGCAGCGTATCCTGTCATTCCGCACGGCAAGAAAACGGCTCGTCAAGAAAGTTGACGGATCATCGAACCACCTTCGTACACCATAAGCGCGCCGCTGCATTCGGCCTGCATCGATTCTCTCAGACCGAGCCGGTATGGCGATCAAGATCCCTCTAATGAGCCTAAAACCCGAGAGCGTGTTACGCATCAACGCTAAGCCATTGACCAGCGACGAACCTTCCGAGCAAAACCCAAGCGGACTGATGAGCGATTACAGGCATTTGAGCCTGAGTCCGTAACACGCTCTAGGCGATCAAGGCAGGCAGCTCTCAAAGCAACAGCCCTAATCAGATCAGGATGCAAGAATGCACATTTCGACCTTGATCCGAGCAGCCCTCCTCACATCTGCTGCACTCGGCGGAGCCGAAGCGGCCGAGCTAAGTTTCTCTGGCACCGTCTCGTCTGGAAGTTCCGCGGGTCTTATAAGCAACGGGGCAAAGGACTATGCATATGATGGCAACACGAAAAATCTGTCGGCGCTATTAAAGGCTTGCCCGCTCACGATGGGAGAAATCATAACCTGTAAAGTGCGCTTTAGGGAACAAAATGGGACCGTAACGGAGATTTTATCAGCCAAAGGCCATTCCTTCGGCGGCAAGACCGTGAATAAACCTGGAAACGTGGYTGATGCGTTTGTATGTGATCGAGCGGAGGCGGTTGGCTACGACCAGAAAGTCGGATGCCAGCATTTTGACTCGCTTACCATTCAAGTGCTTGCGACGAAAGGTGCGGTGACAAAACTGCGCTGGAACGGACAGGAAAAATACACCCTGACGCAGCGCACATTGGTCAACTGCAACGGCACCTCAATATCAGTCGCTTCGTTCCTTGGTCGCAGCTTTCCACCCGAGATAAAAAGCTGCTAATGTACAAGCTGCAAAAATTGCCAGCGACCACGTGGCGAGCATGGCAGCATTCCTCAACAACAGCCCCTCAATGTGAGGCGCATTGCGTCAACATATGACGAAAGAGGCTGCCCGGGCTGCTGCCTATCCGTCGAAACATGACGCTTTTTGCCCACCTCAAAAGTTTGCACTGGGTTGTGAGCCGTACTTGGCAGCGGGCGTCAAGCGTCAGATCTCGACCACTACTTTTGCTGTCTATGCATAAATCTGATGCGGAGGGTGCATTGCCGATGCCTTCTCAGACACCGCCCGAGCTAAGGTTTCGTGGCTCACGCCCGCTCGATTAAGACTATCGAGCACGCTCCAAAATTGGAATTCGTAGAATGCCAATTCCTGTGGCCCACATTCCTTGAAAGCCGAAAGGAAGCCTACAATATATTGGAGCTGATCGACAGCTATTCCTATGCCGCGCGGAATGTCGCGGCAGCTTGGGCGGAACAGGTAATTGCCGAGCTTGGTGTCTAACCGATCACATTCCGAGCAAAAATCGTGGAAGTTGCCCTCTGTCGGCGAAATGCGAACGAGATTGCCGTCGAGGTACAAGCAGTGCCCCAGGAAGTCGAACCCATCGGCAGCGTGGGTGCGAAAGACCTCCCTCGGCGTAAAATGCCCACCCGGGAGTTGCTCGATAGCGGCCGACAGCTTGGAGATCGCCTTCCCGAGCAGCGCGCCTGAGGACGCGAGAACGAGGAAGTTATCGAAGAAATTCACCATGTCCACGTCGGCCATCGTTGACCAGGCGAGGTTTGATACGGTGATCATAGCGATGATCGGCGAGCAGCCGGAGCCGGTCGAGAGTCCCGAGTGGGCCTCCTGGTTGAGGTTGGGTAGGAGAGAGTGAGGGACCTTGTTCAGCCCTCCCTTTTTCCATTCCGCCTCGTAGCGCCGTGAGAACACGGCGTGCTTCACCACCGCCTTCGGCAACTCAACGGCCTCAGGCAGGGTGAACTCGTTCAGCAGCCGGTCCTCTTCGAAGCTGCCGTAGAAATTGTGGCTCAGGAGCGCAGTTGGGTCAGTTGTCAACCAGTTCAGGTGCTCGCGTTGCTGCTGGATGTTGGTCGTAGCAATTGCGGCTCCCAGGCCGTCGAGCCGCCCTCGAGTTTCCTTGTGAGCGGCATCGATCCGCGCCCGTGCCTTTTTCACCTGCGAAGACGTCATGGCATGCTTCATCAGAATGCCGCCGACATGCGCGACCTCCATGACTCAGACCTCCTGAATCGGCAGATTGCGGATGTCCTCGACCCGGTAACAAAGCCGTCGCCCACGCCGTGATCGCCCCGGCATGATCCCGGACGCCTCCCGACGACGGATCGTGCGGACGCTGACAGCGAGAAGTGCGGCTACCTGCTCAATGGTGAGCCACTCCAGATTCATGGACCGCTGTTTTGCCATCTCGATCATGCGGACCGCTTCGGCATCAAGTTCCATGACTCAGTCCTCCGTCGCGTGTCACAGCTTCGTGCAATTAATGGGAAATCAGAGGCCCTGAGACCGGCGAGAGGGGTACTCAGACGTGCTGCGGAAGAGCCGGCCTGATAGCCACTCATCGAGGTCCGAACGGTCGTAGATGACGCGGCGTGCGCCCACCTTCGAAAAGGCAGGCCCCCCACCGTAGCAGCGCAGCTTAGCCAATGTGGATTGAGCAAGGCAGAGGTACGCGGCGGCCTCATCTGCTCGCATTTTTTTCGACTCGGTGCTCATCGCTTGTCTCCGCCATGTCCGGGCATCTCCAGAAACATAGAGACCAGTTGCGGAACGAGACAATCGAGAAAACGAACAGTGGTATAGCCGGCAGTCCAGCTCATCATGTCGGACGAAGGTGAGCGATCTTTCTGTGCTCGCATATCATGTCACACTTCCGTGCAATTCCTTTCACTGGGGAAGCCCCTTCGCGGACCACGGCCTTAGAGTACCGATTTCGCCCTATCCTTTTCGCAACGCCACTCTGACTCCCGTTCGCCCCCTGGATGAGCGACTGCTCAGGGTGGAGGATGTGTGAAAACGCGGAGACCGTAGAAGGACCTCCTCTCGAATGCTTCGGGCAGCGCCCGAACAGACGCCCAAATGGCATCCCAGCTCCTATTCAGGATGCCCCCATAGCTCTCACATAGAAGATTTTTCTAAAATTTCGGAAGGCCTCCGCGTTTTCACACGGCCTCGGTGGAAAGCGGACGCACGGCCTCCTCCATTCGGGGGGCGCGCAAGGGATCCGCTTCTGGTTCGGTCGGGCCGAACCAGCGACCGCGTCAAACCCGGTCGAGCGCGGCGTCGGTCAGACGCAGGCAGGAGGCGGCGATGCCCGAAGTTGACGCAGACACGCTCAACGCGCTCGTGGGCAAGATGCTTGGCGATCTCGGTGGCGCCTTCAGCGTGCCGACCGTGCGGATCGGCTTCCGAATGGGCCTGTTCGAGGCGCTGCACCAACACGGCCCGTCGAACAGCACCGAACTAGCGGAGCGCTGCGGGCTCGCCGAGCGCTACGTGCGCGAGTGGGCGCTCGCCCAGGCGGCCAATGGCTACGTGACCCACGATGCAGTGGAGGATCGCTTCAGCCTGAGCGCGGAGCAGGCCATGGTCTTCGCACTCAAGGACAGCCCGGTCTACCTCGAAGGCGCCTTCGATCTGGCCGCCGCCATGGTCGACGCCCAGCCCAAGGTCGAAGCGGCCTTCCAGAGCGGCGGTGGCGTGGCGTGGGGGGAGAGCGCGGGGTGCTTGTTCTGCGCGGTCGGCGCCTTCTTCCGGCCGGGCTACGTCAACAGCATCGTCCCCGCGTGGCTTCCGGCGCTGGACGGCATCCTGCCGCGGCTTGCGGCTGGCGCGCGCGTGGCCGACATCGGCTGCGGGGTCGGCTTCTCGACGCTGCTGATGGCCGATGCGTTCCCCAACAGCACCTTCACCGGCTACGACTTCCACCCGCCCTCAATCGCGCAGGCGAATGCGCACGCTGCGGCCCATGGCTTGAGCGAGCGTGTGACCTTCAAGGCGGTCGCGGCGAAGGAGATCGAGGACACCGCTTTCGATCTCGTCACCATGTTCGATTGCCTGCACGACATGGGTGATCCCCGGGGCTGCGCAGCGCATGTGCACGGGCTGCTCAAGCCTGACGGCGCCTGGATGCTGGTCGAGCCAGCTGCCGCGGACCGGGCCGGAGACAACGTCGGCAACCCCGTCAGCCGTCTCTACTACAACGCCTCCACCATGATCTGCGTGCCAACGTCGCTCGCTCAGGAGGTTGGCGAGGCGCTCGGCGCTCAGGCAGGCGAGACAAGGCTGACCGCTCTCATGCAAGAGGCGGGCTTTCGCCGGGTGCGTCGAGCGGCGACAGGCCCCTTCAACATGGTGCTGGAAGCACGTCCCTGAGAAAGCAGTTTGCGTCCGCTGTAGGTCGAGAGCGCCCCCTCAAATGGTTCCCGGCATGAGATTTTGCTTCATGGCGATCAGACCATCTCTGGCAGGGTTCCAGCCCTTTGTCTCTGAGGGACGCGAAGGACGAGCAGGGATAGCCGAGGGACATCCGGCGGGAACAGAGCTGCATCACGGGTTCAACCCCCGTTGAGATCGGGTACCAAGTAGTTCCGTGCGACCAGCCGGAATTCCGGAACGGAATCGAATTCGAGCAGCAAATGAAGCTGCTTCGACGGCCGATTTCTGGCGGAAATTCCCGCCGAAATTCCCGGAAATTCCTTTCCTCAAGCTCGGTCCTGTCTACGATCATACCTGGGACACATGCCTTTCGCTCTCCCCCGATCAAGGAGGAGATCATGAACAGCGAAGTGATCCTGCAACAAGCTCGCGAACAGCTCGCGGAAATAGTCCGGGGGCCCCACACCGAGACACCCGTTGAACCCTCGTTCCCGATGTCCCCCTGGCTCGCAATGAGCCTGCTACAAAAAGCCATCAGGAGGGGACGGACGGACCTCGCCCTCATAGCTGCAGCAACTCTCCTGCGGGATGCTCCAGACCGCCTCTGGCGCCGTATCGGCATCGTCGCGTTCGAAGACATTGGCGTCGCCGATCTGGAGACACTCCAGCTCGCGATGGCGGCCACCTCGAGCAAAGCGTTCCGGGCAAAGCTCGGAGGCGAGTGGGCCGTTGCCTGCACGATCGTCGTCCGGATGTCGATGGCGGCGAAATGCCGAGCCGCTGATGACTTGGTTATGGTGGTCCAGCATCACTCAAGCCTGCGCGAGGCTCGGCAGGATTTGGCCGAGCTTCCCACACGAGACCTCATCGCAATCGCGACGGGTCGGGATCTCCTACCTCTACGGGCGCTGGCAACATGGCTAGCAGTCGGGACGGTACGCTGCCCGTCAGACCACCTGCCACGACGACCCGGTGAACCCGATGTCGTCCTCGACGCCTTCTGCGATGCCGGCATCCCGGACACGGCGGTCGAGACCGCCCGGGAAGGACTGCGGCGAACAGGGCAAATCCTGTGTCCCTTCGTCTCTCTGCTTACCCCGTTGCTGCTTGGCGAGACTGCGCGGGTCATCAATGACCCCTTGCCGCCGGAGGCCACCATCGAGGGGACTCCGAGCTGTGTGCAGTCCCGCGGTGTGGTGGCATCAATTTAGCTGTAACCGCCGCACACCGGGAGGCGTTATGGGACAGGTTCTTCACGGCTGCGCCACGACCACGCACGCGGTCAGAGCAACGCTACAGCGATCGAAAGCTCCGCTCAAAGATCTTGCCGCCCAGCATGGACTGAACCCCAAGACAGTCGCGAAGTGGCGTAAGCGAGCCTTCGTGCATCTTCGTGCATG
>NZ_JBFUGA010000098.1:0-21164 GCF_056403155.1 Methylobacterium sp. P3_A11 | reverse complement strand
CACTCCCGGGTATCGGGCGGAGGACCGGGACGGAGCGGCCACCCTGTCCCGGATCGGCATGGCCTCGACTTGACCCGCGCCCGGCTTCACGCTTGGGTTGCCTTACGACCCGACCTAAGGATCGCGCAGGGCCTGCGCGCGTTCTGACATACAGTTGAAGTCCCGATGCAGGCGCGGCGAGATCCTCGACCAGACCCGCGCCCCTGATCCGGAGCCGACCCGCGTGGCACGCCTTGTGATCGTATCGAACCGCGTCGCCGTCCCGGAAGAGGGCGGCAAGGCGGTGGCGGCGGGCGGCCTCGCCGTCGCGGTCAAGGAAGCCTTCACGGCCTATGAGGGGCTGTGGTTCGGCTGGAGCGGCACCATCTCCGAGGAGCCCTCCGAGGAGCCGACGCTGATCGACCGGGGCCGGGTCCAGTACGCGGTCGTCGACCTCTCGCCGCAGGACCACCTGGAATACTACGCCGGTTTCGCGAATCGCGCCCTGTGGCCGATCATGCATTACCGGTTGGGGCTCGGCGCCTTCTCGCGCTCGGATTACGCCGGCTACAGCCGCGTCAACCGGACCTTCGCGCGGGCGCTCGCCAAGCTGGTGGAGCCCGACGACATCATCTGGGTCCACGATTATCACCTGCTGCCGCTCGCCGCCGAACTGCGCGGCCTCGGGCTCGACAACCCGATCGGCTACTTCCACCACATCCCCTGGCCCGCCGCCGACGTGTTCAACTCCCTGCCGGCGAGCGGCGAATTGCTGCGCGCCATCGTCGATTACGACCTGATCGGCCTGCAGACCGAGGCGGACGTCCAGAACCTGCAGCGCAACCTCGTCGACACCCAGCGGGCGATTCCCCTCGGCGGCGGCTCGCTGATGGTCGACGGGCGCCGCACCCGGATCCGCGCCTTCCCGATCGGCATCGACGTGGCCGGGTTCAAGGACGCCGCCGAGAAGGCGGGATCCAACAAGGTGGTCCGCGAGACCATGGCGGGCCTGCGCACCCGCAAGCTGCTGATCGGCGTCGACCGGCTCGACTATTCCAAGGGCGTGCCGGAGCGGATGGAGGCGGTGGAGAGCTTCTTCGCCTCCAATCCCGACCAGCGCGGCAACGTCACCTACATCCAGATCACGCCGAAATCCCGCAGCGAGGTGCCGGAATACGAGCAGCTCTCCCGCGACGTGAACGAGAAGGTCGGCGAGATCAACGGCTCGCTGGGCGACCCGGCCTGGACGCCGATCCAGTACATCACCAAGGCCTATCCGCGCCCGGTGCTGGCCGGCCTCTACCGGGCGGCCCGGGTCGGCCTCGTCACGCCGATGCGCGACGGCATGAACCTCGTCGCCAAGGAATACGTCGTCGCCCAGAGCGAGGACGATCCGGGGGTGCTGGTCCTGTCGAAATTCGCCGGCGCCGCCCGGCAATTGCCCGAGGCGCTGCTGATCAACCCCTACGACAAGTTCGAGGTCGCCGAGGCGATCCGCGCCGCGCTCTACATGCCCAAGGCCGAGCGGCTGGCGCGCTGGAAGCCGATGCTCGAGCGCATGACCCGCGAGGACGTCGACTGGTGGGCGCGCAACTTCCTGGCAGAACTCGAGAATTTCCGCACGGTCGAGCGCGAGCCCCCCGCCGCCGCCGCGGCCGCCGAATAGCGGGCTCAGTTTCGCTGACGCCGACGATGGCGATACCGCTTTGAGGCGCCATCGCGCTTGCAGGCCGCGCCATGCCCCCTCGCCCGCACGAGGGAGGGGACCCGAGCCGCATCCGGCCGACGACGGGATTGGATCCCCCGCGCGGATCCGCATCGCCCGCGGGCTTTGCGCGGACGGTGAAAACCGTATCTCTTCGAGTGTCTTGCCGTCGACCGCGGAGGCGGACTTGCTGCGCCGGCGCGCGCCTCGGCCGACGCTCAACCCAATCGGACCCTGCCCATGATCGCCGTCGATGACGGGGTGCCGGCGCCCCTCGGCGCCCATTTCGACGGGCGCGGCGTCAACTTCGCCCTGTTCTCCGAGCACGCCACCGCGGTCGACGTCTGCCTGTTCGAGGCGGGGGAGCGGCACGAGACCCGCACGGTGCGGCTGCCCTGCCGGACCGACGACGTCTGGCACGGCTACCTGCGCGGGGTGCTGCCGGGCCAGCTCTACGGCTACCGGGTGCACGGCCCCTGGGATCCGGCATCCGGCCACCGGTTCAACGCGTCGAAGCTGGTGCTCGACCCCTATGCCCGGGAGATCCGCGGCCGGATCCGATGGCACGACGCGCTCTACGGCCATCGCCGGGGCCGGGAGGACCGGATCGACCGGCGCGACAGCGCCGTCTACATGCCGAAATGCGTGGTCACCGCCCCCGAGGTGCCCGACCTCGCCCTCGATCCGGTGCGCCGGCCACTGGCCGAGACGGTGGTGTACGAGGCGCACGTCAAGGCGCTGACCCGCACCCATCCCGACATCCCCGAGGCGGAACGCGGCACCTACGCGGCGCTCGCCCATCCGGCGATCATCGCGCACCTCGTCAAGCTCGGGGTCACGGCCCTGGAACTGCTGCCGATCCACGCCTTCGCGGACGACCGCTTCCTGGTGGAGAAGGGGCTCGTCAATTTCTGGGGCTATCAGCCCCTCAGCTACTTCGCTCCGGATCCGCGCTATCTGGGGGAGGGCGGCCTCGGCGGCCTGAAGGCGGCGATCCGGGAGCTGAATGCCGCCGGGATCGAGACCTGGCTCGACGTGGTCTACAACCACACCGCAGAGGGCGACCACACCGGCCCGACCCTGTCGTTCCGCGGCATCGACAACGCCAGCTACTACAAGCTCGACCCCGCCGACCCGCGCCGCACCGTCGACTGCACCGGCTGCGGCAACACCTTCGACGCGAGCCACCCCCGGGTGATGCAGCTCGTGCTCGATTCCCTGCGCCACTGGGTCACCGCCTACGGGATCGCGGGCTTCCGCTTCGACCTCGCCTCGAGCCTCGGACGGGCGCCGCTGGCCTTCACCCCGCAGGCGGCCTTCTTCCAGGCCGTGGCGCAGGCTCCGGTGCTCGCCCGGGTCAAGATGGTGGCCGAGCCCTGGGACGTCGGGGAGGGGGGCTACCAGCTCGGCGGCTACCCGCGCGGCTGGAGCGAGTGGAACGACAAGTTCCGCGACGCCGCGCGGGGCTTCTGGAAAGGCGATTCCGCCACGCTCGCCAAGGTCACACAGGGGCTGACCGGTTCACGGGAAGTCTTCGCCCCGTCCCGGCGCTCGCCGCTGGCCAGCGTCAACTTCATCGCCAGCCACGACGGCTACACGCTGGCCGACACGGTATCGTACGAGGAGAAGCACAACGAGGCCAACGGCGAGGACAACCGCGACGGCCATAACCACAACGTCAGCCGCAACTACGGCGTCGAGGGCGACACCGACGACGCGGCGATCCTGGCGCTGCGCGCCCGCCAGAAGCGGAACATGCTGGCCACCGTGATGCTGGCCCAGGGCGTGCCGATGCTGCTGATGGGCGACGAGCGCTCCCGCAGCCAGGGCGGCAACAACAATGCCTATTGCCAGGACAACCCGACGAGCTGGATGGACTGGAGCACCGATCCGGACCCACATCTCACGGACTTCGTCGCCAACCTCCTGGCCCTGCGCCGGACCCAGCCGGCCCTGCGGCGGCGGCGCTTCTTCACCGGCGCGCTGATCGACCCGGACGAGCCCCTGCGCGACGTGCACTGGCTCTCCCCCGAGGGCACCGAGATGGAGGGGCGCCACTGGTCCGACGACGGGCTCCAGGTCTTCGGCATGCAGATCGGCAACGACGGCGATCCGGGCGACCGCCTCCTGATGCTGTTCAATGCCGGGGCGGAGGCCGTGAGCTTCCGCCTCGCCCCGGTGGTCGGCGGCCCGTGGAGTCCGGTCTTCGACACGGGCGAGCCCGCAGGCGCCCGCGCGCTGGACACGCCGGCCGTCGAAGCCGGGGCCGCCGTGCCGCTGCCGGGCCGCACGGTCCTGGTGCTCACCGCGCCGGGGACGGTGACTGGCGACCGGGGCGGCTGGATGCCGAGGGACTAGGGGCGTCCCCCGCCCGCCTCGTCAGTCGAACAGGCTGGAGACGCTGGATTCCGTCGCGGTCCGGCCGATCGCCTCGCCGAGCAGCGGCGCGATGGTCGCCACCCGGATGTTGCGGGCGAGCTTGACGGCCTGCGTCGGCTGGATCGAATCGGTGATCACCAGCTCCTTCATCCGCGAGGCGGCGATGCGGGAGACAGCCCCCCCCGACAGCACGCCGTGGGTGATGTAGGCCGAGACGTCCTTGGCGCCGGCGTTGAGCAGGGCCTCGGCGGCGTTGACCAGGGTGCCGCCCGAATCGACGATGTCGTCGACCAGGATGCAGGAGCGCCCCTCGACCTCGCCGATGATGTTCATCACCTCGGACTCGCCCGGGCGCTCGCGGCGCTTGTCGACGATGGCCAGCGGGCAGTCGATCCGCTTGGCGATGGCCCGCGCCCGGACCACGCCGCCGACGTCGGGGGAGACCACCATCCGGTCGGCGCTCGGCAGCCGCTCCTTGATGTCGCGCACCATCACGGGGGCGGCGAACAGGTTGTCGGTGGGGATGTCGAAGAAGCCCTGGATCTGGCCGGCATGGAGGTCGAGGGTCAGGACGCGGTCGGCGCCGGCCTCGGTGATCAGGTTCGCCACCAGCTTGGCCGAGATCGGCGTGCGGCCGGAGGTGCGCCGGTCCTGCCGGGCGTAGCCGAAATACGGGATCACCGCCGTGATGCGCCGGGCCGAGGACCGGCGCGCGGCGTCGATCATGATCAGCAGCTCCATCAAGTGGTCGTTCGCCGGGAACGAGGTCGACTGGACGATGAACACGTCCTCGCCGCGCACGTTCTCCTGGAGTTCGACGAAGATCTCCATATCGGCGAAGCGCCGGACCATGCACTTCGCGAGCGGCAGTTCGAGATAGGCCGCGATCGCCTCGGCCAGGGGCCGGCTGGCATTCCCGGCGATGATCTTGATCGAGGATTTCATGGGCGGCCGCTCACTCGCGGCCGGACCTTCCGCCGCTCTTGTCGAAGACCGGTCTCCCGGGGAGCCGGAACGATCCGATGACGGACGAGGCTCTTAGCAGCGGGCCGGAAGTGTCACAATGCCTTCACGGCCGTGCCGGACCGCCGCTCAGGGGGCCGGCGGCTCCAGAAGCCGGTGCAGGTGCACCACGAAGTAGCGCGTCTGCGCGCTGTCGACGGTGGCCTGGGCCTTGGCCCGCCACGCCGCCTGGGCGGAGGCGTAGTCCGGGAAGATGCCGACGATGTCGAGGTTCTTGATGTCCCGGAACCGGACCCCGTCGAGATCCTGCAATTCACCGCCGAAGACCAGGTGCAGCCTCTGGTTGCTTTCGATTTCCGTCGTCATGGCCGGTCCTCCCGTTCGCCTGCGGCGCTCGCAAATGGCGGGCCTCCGGTCAAGCCTGTGCCCCCGCAGCCGAGCCCTGAGCCCTTCGCAGGTCTGCGCGATGGCAGGTCCCGGGCGCGGCGCCGCGGCGGACGCGCAACCCCGGGGGCGGCGTGCTAGGAGCGGCCCATGACACGCCGATTTCCCGCCCCCGTCGTCATCGCCGCCCTGACGCTCGGCCTCTGCGCGGCGCCAGCCCTGGCGCAGCAGGCGCCCCGCGCCCCCGGCCGGCCCGGATCCGACAGGAACGCCCCCGACCGGCGCGCCGCCCCGCCGGTGATCGGCTGCCCGTCGCTCGCCAATTACCGGATGCTGATGCGCGACGGCGCGGCGGCGGCCGCCGCGCACCTGGCCGATCCCAAGGCCGACCATCTCGGCTGCACGGCGCTGGCGCGGGCGGAGATCACCGGCCTCGTCGACAAGGTGACCCTGGGCGGCCAGAACTACGATTGCATCGGCGTGCGGGGCACCACGGCCTGCCACTGGGTCGAGGCCGGGACGATCCCCGTCGGCTCCGGTCCGGCCAAGCGCTGACGGGCCAACCCTCAGCGCAGATGGCCGCTGGCGCGCAGATCCCGCTCGACGGCCTCGTGGACGGCCTCAAGCGGGTTGTCGTTGATGGCGGCGGGCGGATGCAGCGGCGCCATCGGGGCGGGCCGCGTGTCGAGGCCCGGGAGGATCGCGGGTCCGGGCTCAGGCCGGGATACCACCGGCCGGCGCGCCGCGAGGGTCCGCAGCGCCTCGCGGGCGCCGGGCGGGAGGAAGGTGACGAGTCTGTCCAGCATGACCGGCCTCAGCGCGCACGGCCCGCCGGGACCGGCGGGAACGGGACGGTGGCGGCGGAACGGTTCTTCACGGGAGTCACCAGCGCAGGAACAGTCCCTTGTAACGGATCTGCACCCCCGCAGTTCCGTTACGCCAGTATTGCCAATTTTGCCGCGCGTGTCGCCTGGATATCCGCGAACACTGATTTATCGGTCAATGCGATCTGAAAAACGGCGATCTGAAAAATGGCGGAAGCGGATGGGAATCGAACCCACCGTACGCTGTTGGCGTACCGCTGGTTTTGAAGACCAGGAGGGCCACCAGACCCCGTTCGCCTCCACGGACGGGGTTACGGGCCGTCCTCGGTGGGGTCAAGGCCCGGCACGGCCCGTGCCGGGTGGTCCGACGCGACAGCGCGCAAAGGTCGCGCCGCCGGGGCAGCCCGCGTCGAAGATCGCCCGCGTCAGGGATCGGCCTCGTCCGGCGTGAGCGGGAGGCCGACCGACGTCCCGGTGCGGTCCGACAGGCGGGCGGCCTCGAGGCACGCCATCACCCGGACCCCCTCCAGCGCCGCCCGATCGTCGACCGCCCCCTGCAGGAGCGTCTCGGCTATCCCCTGGTAGAACCGCCGCTGGTCCCCCGCCACGGCCGGCGCGCGCGTCACCGTCCCGGTCCCGTCGTGGATCTCCAGCCCGTCCGGGTCCTCCCCCCATCCCGGCGCGCCCGGCGCCAGCCCGGCCAGCAATTGCCGCTCCTGAGGGTCGGGGCCGTGCTTGATCAGGCTGCCGGCCTCGCCGTGGACCACGAAGCGGGGCGATCCGCCGGCGACGAGCAGGCTCGCGTGCAGCACCACCCGCAGTCCCGGATACGCCAGCACCGCGTGAGCCCAGTCGTCGGAGCGCGCCCCGGCGCGGAGCCGGCCCAGCTGCGCGGTCACCCGCTCTGGGAGGCCGAAGAGCTGAAGCGCCTGGTCCACGAGATGCGGACCGAGATCGTACCAGATCCCGCTGCCCGGACCGTCGCCCTCGCGCCACCGGTCGCGGACCTGCGGGCGGAACCGGTCGAAGCGGGATTCGAAATGCCGCACCGGACCGACGGCGCCCGCCGCGATGGCGCTGCGGAGACTCAGGAAATCGCTGTCCCAGCGGCGGTTGTGGAAGATCGCGAGCAGACGGCCCCGGCTCCGGGCCGCCGCGCGCAGCGCCCGCGCCTCGGCGAGATCGAGGGTGAAGGGCTTGTCGACGACGACATGCCGCCCCGCCGCCAGGGCGGCCCGCGCCAGGGGCGCGTGGGTGTCGTTCGGGGACGCGATCACGACAAGGTCGACGGCCTCCGAGGTCGCGACCGCGACGGGGTCGGCGGCCACCGCGACGCCGGGGCATTCGGCCTCGACCCGGGCGGGATCGCGCGAGGCGATCAACCGGAGGTCGAGACCCGAGACGGAGCGGATCAGGGGCGCGTGGAAGGTCCGGCCGGAATAGCCGTAGCCGATCAGGCCGACCCGGATCGCGGGGGCCGTCACCGCGTCGCACCGTCGCGACAGCGGGGCGGCGCCGGGACGGATACGGGCGACGCGCGCGCGCATCGTTCGTCCCATCCCGTAAGGACCGCGCTTCATCGGGCGACGCCCTCCATGCTTTCCACAACGCGCAAGAAGAAATTCTGTAACCCGCGCCACAGAACCGTTCGATCGATCGGCGAACACCGACTCTTCTTCGGGATCAGCGTAACACTTGGCACGCCCGGCAGCCAAGCCGCCGCGCAATACGAAGCCTGATCTTCCGGGCCGGCCTTCCCCGGTCCGCGGCCGGGTGCTGCCTCCGCCCTTCGCCGCGGCGCAGGGGTGAACCGGCCATCACCGTCCGGCCCGAATTCGTATTAATTCCGCCACACTGTTGTGGCCCTGCACCAGTCATGCCGTTCCCGCGACGCTCACGGACCGAGGAAGTCCCCGCGCCCGACCCCGACGGGTCGGGCGACGGCGCAGGCCAGGACGCGGCCCGGGCGCCCGCTGCCCCCCTGGCGGAGTCCCTGCGGCCGGGCCCCCGCGGCCCGGGCTGGATCGGCGCCGCCATGGTGGTCACCGCCCTGGTCTCGGCGCTGGCGACCTTCCTGATCCTGGCCGGCGTGATCCGGGTGACGCCGACGCCGGCCTACGGCGTGACGCTCCTCGCCATCAACGCCGCCCTGGTGCTCGGGCTGGCCGTCATCATCGCCTGGGAGGCGCGGGTCTTCCTGCACGCCCGCAAGGCCAACGCCGCGGTGGCGCGGCTGCACACCCGCATCGTCGGCCTGTTCTCGCTGATCGCGATCCTGCCGACGATCCTGCTCGCCGTGGTCGCCTCGGTGACCATCGACCGGGGCCTGTCGCTCGGCTTCACCGACCGGGTCCGCGACGTGGTGCTGAAATCCGTGGAGGTGGCCGACGCCTACCAGGAGAACCAGTGCCAGAGCCTCGCCCGGGAGATCCGCATCTTGGCCGACGACCTCACCCGCGCCCGGCCGAATTTCGACGTGAACCGGGACTGGTTCCAGACCTTCCTGACCACCCGGGCGACCAATCTCGGCCTGCCGGTGGCGCAGATCATGCGCGGCCCCACCGAGGTGGTGGCCCGGGCCAAGATCGACGTCCTGAAGACGAACCGCCTGCCCTCCGCGGCGGCCTTCGAGGACGCGGCGAACTCCGCCGACCCGATCTGCCTCCTGCCCACCGAGGGCCGGGTCTTCGCCGCGCTCCTGCGCATGCCGGCCTACGACGACGCCGTGCTGATGGTGCAGCGGGAGGTGAGCCAGCTCGCCATCGACTTCCCCGGCGTGTCCCGGGCGGCGGCGGCCGAGTACCTCACCTACGATTCGCTGCGCCGCTCGATCCAGATCACCTTCGCGTCGGTGTTCCTGCTGATCGCGCTGATCGCGCTGCTCTCGGCCGTATGGTTCGGGATGAACTTCGCCAACCGGTTCGTGGCGCCGATCCGCCGGCTGATCAACGCCGCCGACCAAGTGGCATCCGGCAACTTCTACGCCCAGGTTCCGACCAAGAAGACCAGCGGCGACCTCGCCCATCTCGGCGAGAGCTTCAACAAGATGACCCAGGAGCTGCGCCGCCAGCATGCCGGCCTGATCGCGGCGAGCGACCTGATCGACACCCGCCGCCGGTTCACCGAGGCGGTGCTGTCGGGGGTCTCGCCCGGGGTGATCGGCCTCGACGCGGCGGGCTTCGTCACCATCGCCAACCCGGCCGCCGAGCGGATGCTCGATCTGGAGAGCGAGGCCCTGGTCGGTCAGCCGCTCGGCCGGGCGGTGCCGGAACTCGCCCCCGTCCTCGCCGAGAGCGAGGCCCGCCCGCGCAGCCTGCAGCAGCAGCAGATCCAGCTCGCCCGATCCCGGGGCGAGCGCACCATCACGGTGCGGGTGACGAGTGAGCAGGCGCAAGGCGCGCCCCGCGGCTCGGTGGTGACGCTGGACGACATCACCGACCTCGTCCAGGCGCAGCGCAGCTCCGCCTGGGGCGACGTGGCGCGCCGCATCGCCCACGAGATCAAGAACCCGCTGACTCCGATCCAGCTCTCCGCCGAGCGGATCCGGCGCAAGTACGGGAAGGTCATCACGGCCGACAAGGAGGTGTTCGACCAGTGCACCGCCACGATCGTGCGCCAGGTGGACGAGATCAAGCGCATGGTCGACGAGTTCTCGGCCTTCGCGCGGATGCCCAAGCCCGCGATCGCGCCGAACGACCTCACCGAGATCGCCAAGCAGAACCTGTTCATGATGCGCGTGGCGCACCCGGACATCGACTTCGCGTTCTCGGCCCAGGGCGGCGCGGGGAGTGCGGAAAAGATCGTGGCGGCCTTCGACATCCGGCTGCTCAGCCAGGTGATCACCAACATCCTGAAGAACGCCGTCGAGGCGGTGGCCGAGGTGCCGGAGGCCGAGCTCGGCAAGGGCAAGATCGCCCTGAGCCTCGCCGTCGAGGACGGGTTCGCGGTGATCGCCGTCACCGACAACGGCAAGGGATTCCCCGCCGAGGGGCGCCAGCGCCTGCTCGAGCCCTACATGACCACCCGCGAGGGCGGGACCGGGCTGGGGCTTGCCATCGTCAGCAAGGTGCTGGAGGAGCACGGCGGCGGGATCGAGCTGAACGACAATCCCGCCGGCCGCGGCGGCCAGGTGCGGATGCGGGTGCCGCGCGAGCACGGGCACGAACCGTCCGCCGCAGGTCCCGGCACCAAGACCCCGGAGACCCGTCCCGGCACGACAGAGGAGAAGGGCGCCGCACCGACGGCCCCCCGGATCGCGGAGATGCACGCATGAGCGCCGATATCCTGATCGTCGACGACGAGGCCGACATCCGCGACCTCGTGGCCGGCATCCTGGACGACGAGGGCCACCGCTGCCGCACGGCCGGCGGCTCGGACGAGGCGCTCGCCGCCATCGAGGCGCGCCGGCCGCACCTCGTCTTCCTCGACATCTGGCTGCAGGGCTCGCGCCTCGACGGCCTGCAGGTGCTCGACCTGATCAAGGCGGCGAACCCCGACCTGCCGGTGGTGATGATCTCGGGCCACGGCAACATCGAGACCGCGGTCTCGGCCATCAAGGCGGGCGCCTACGACTTCATCGAGAAGCCGTTCAAGGCCGACCGGCTGATCCTGGTGGCCGAGCGGGCGCTCGAGGCCTCGCGGCTCCGGCGGGAGGTCCGCGACCTGACGGCGCGCTCCGGCGCCACCAACCGCATCGTCGGCGGCTCCCTGGCGATCAACCAGCTGCGCCAGACCCTCGACCGGGTGGCGCCGACCAATGCCCGGGTGATGATCACGGGGGCGCTGGGCTCCGGCAAGGAACTCGCCGCCCGCAGCCTGCACAAGGCCTCGGCCCGGGCGAACGGCCCGTTCGTGCTGCTGAACGCGGCCGCGATCCTGCCCGAGACCATGGAGGCTGAGCTGTTCGGGGTCGAGGGCGAGAGCGGCCGGCGGGTCGGCGCCCTGGAGGAGGCCCATGGCGGCACCCTCTACCTCGACGAGGTCGCCGACATGCCGCGGGAGAGCCAGAACCGGATCCTGCGCGTCCTCGTCGACCAGAATTTTCAACGGGTCGGCGGCACCACCCGGGTGCATGTCGACGTGCGGATCATCTCGTCCTCGTCCCGGGATCTGCAGGAGGAGATCGCCGCCGGCCGCTTCCGCGAGGACCTGTTCCACCGCCTCTCGGTGGTGCCGATCCGGGTGCCGGCCCTGTCGGAGCGCCGCGAGGATGTGCCCGAGCTGATCCAGTTCTTCATGGACAACATCTCGTCCCAGACTGGCCTGCCCAAGCGCCGGATCGCCGAGGACGCGATGGCGGTGCTGCAGTCGCACAACTGGCCGGGGAACGTGCGCCAGCTCAAGAACAACGTCGAGCGGCTGATGATCCTGACCCAGGCCGACCCGGAGCAGGAGGTCACCTCCGAGATGCTGCCCTCCGAGATCGGCGCCCTGGTGCCGACGACGCCCGGCGGCGCGGGCGGCGAGAAGCTGATGAGCCTCGCCCTCCGGGAGGCCCGCGAGATCTTCGAACGGGAATACCTCGTGGCCCAGATCGCGCGGTTCTCGGGCAACATCTCCCGCACCGCCGAGTTCATCGGGATGGAGCGCTCGGCCCTGCACCGCAAGTTGAAGTCCCTCGGCATCGGCCCGTGAACCGGGGTCGGGCCGGCGCGGTGAGAGTGGTGCCGATCCGTCACGGTTGACGCCGGCGCGGGGGTTGCTTGCGCCCCCGCTTTCGCCAAGTCATGGTGCTTGTATACAAAGCCGCGGGCGGGATGGTCGGGTGATCCGGCCCGCGACAGATCCATCCCGGGCGGCTCGATCCGGGACAACAAGAAGGCCAAGAAGATGGCGGGCGAACGCGCACAGAACCTTCAGGACACGTTTCTCAACCATGTCCGCAAGAACAAGATCCCGCTGACCATCTTCCTCGTGAACGGCGTCAAGCTGCAGGGCGTGGTGACGTGGTTCGACAATTTCTGCGTGCTGCTGCGCCGGGACGGGCACTCGCAGCTGGTCTACAAGCACGCGATCTCCACGATCATGCCGGGCCACCCGGTACAGCTGTTCGAGCCGGACGAGACCGCCGAGAAGGCGTGAGGGCCGGCGGCAGGGCGCGGGCGGGGCCGATGTGCGCCTCTCCCTCCCCCGCAGAGGGGGGAGGGCGGTCGTGCGCGGTCCGCACCCGTGCGGAATCTGTGTCCGTGCCCGCCCGGCATCTTGGCCCGGCCCGCCCGCATCCCCATTCTGACGGATCCGACTTCTCGAACGAAGCCGCCGGTCCGCCGTCGGCGCCAAAGGCCGTATGACCGAAACGCTGACGCCCGGCGAAGCCCGCCTCCAGGCGCAGGCCGCCCCCGAGGGTGAGATCGCCGCGGCGACCCACACCCTGGTGATCGGTCCCTACCTCGCGCGCGGCGCATCGGGGGCCGGGCACGGGCCGGCCGCGCCCACCCGCTCCGTCGAGGCACGCCTCGACGAGGCGACCGGGCTCGCCGCCGCGATCGAACTCGACGTGCTCGAGAGCCTCGCCGTCAGCCTGCCGCGGATCCGCCCCTCGACCTATCTCGGCAAGGGCCGGGTCGAGGAGATCGCCGGCCTGATTCGCGCCCGCGAGATCGGCCTCGTGGTGATGGACTGCGCCCTCTCGCCGGTGCAGCAGCGCAATCTCGAGAAGGAATGGGGCGCCAAGGTCATCGACCGCACGGGCCTGATCCTGGAGATCTTCGGGCGGCGCGCCTCGACGCGTGAGGGAACCCTTCAAGTCGAGCACGCGCATCTTGCTTACCAGAAATCCCGGCTCGTGCGGTCGTGGACCCACCTGGAGCGCCAGCGCGGCGGCTTCGGCTTCCTGGGCGGCCCCGGCGAGACCCAGATCGAGGCCGACCGGCGCATGATCCAGGAGCGCATGACCCGGATCGAGCGCGACCTCGACGCGGTGGTCCGCACCCGGGGCCTGCACCGGCAGAGCCGGGCGCGGGTGCCGTACCCGATCGTGGCGCTCGTCGGCTACACCAATGCCGGCAAGTCGAGCCTGTTCAACGCCCTGACCCGCGCCGAGGTCACCGCCAAGGACATGCTGTTCGCCACCCTCGACCCCACCGCCCGGGCGACCAAGCTGCCCCACGGCGAGACCGTGATCCTGTCCGACACGGTGGGCTTCATCTCCGACCTGCCGACGCCGCTGATCGCCGCCTTCCGGGCGACCCTGGAGGACGCCATCGAGGCGGACGTGCTGCTCCACGTGCGCGACGTCTCCCACGTCGATTCCGAGGCCCAGGCCGAGGATGTCGGCGAGGTCCTTCGCGAACTCGGCATCGAGACCAGCGCCGACCGGATCATCGAGGTCTGGAACAAGGCCGACCTCCTCGACGACGCCGAGCGCACCCGGCTCCTGAACCTGAGCGGCCAGGCCAAGGCCCGCAACGACCGCGACAGCGCCGCGCCGGTCCTGGTCTCGGCCGTGACCGGGGAGGGGCTCGCGGCCCTGTCGGCGCGGATCGAGGCCCGGATCGGGCGCAACCGCGCGAGCTTCGCGGTGGCGCTGCCGCCGGAGGACGGGGCGGCGCTGAACTGGCTCTACGAGAACGCCGAGATCCTCGACCGCCGGTCCGAGGCCGACGGCACCCTGCACCTCGCGGTCCGGATCGCTCCCGAGAAGGAGCCGCGCTTCCTCAACCGCTTCGCGGCGGCCCGGCGCCTCGGCCGGGGGGGCTGATGGCCGCGGGCGGCGTCGGCAACCCGCCGCTGCCCGGCCTGCGGGCCGCGCGGGCGCCGGTGGCGGCGAGGACGGATCCGGGATCGGAYGACGCAGCGGTGCTGCGGGCCATGCAGGCGGGCGGCGGTCTGCGCCTCCTCGGCCTGCGCGTGGTGATCGTGCTGGTGCTGCTGATGGCGGCCCAGGCCTATGACGGCTCGCTGCACGCCCTGAGCCACTGGTTCATCCTCGGGCTCTACGGTCTGGGCACGGTCTGGTTCGGGCTCCGGGAGCGGGGCGGCGGACCCACGGCCAACGCCTACGGCTGGGCCGGCACCGGGCTCAATGCCGGGCTCGCCGTCTACGTCATCATCGAGCACATGATGGCCGGGGGCGGGGCAGGCCTCGGCGCCGACGCGGTGAGCCGCCTGCCCGCCTTCCTGCTCCTGCTCCAGACCGGCCTGAGCATGCGGGTGACGCAGACCCTGGTGTTCTGCGCACTGGTCACCCTGTGCTGGAGCGCGGCCTTCCTGGTCGGGGTCCTGCAGCCGGAGCTGTTCCCGAGCCCCGACACCTTCCCGACCGCGCAGGTGACCGGGCTCGCCACCTTCGTGGCGGCGGGCCTCCTGGTGGTCGACGGCACGGCCCGCCTGCGCGCCGCGGTGACCCGGGCGCTGCGCATGGAGCACGAGCGGACCCAGCTCGCCCGCTTCGTGCCCGACACGGTCGCCCTCGACCTCGCCGCCGAGGACGGCGAGTCCGGCCTCGGCATCCACCGGCGCCACGCCTGCCTGATGATGCTCGACATCCGCGGCTTCTCGCGGATGAGCCGCGAGCACCCGCCCGAGGCGATGGTGACGGCCCTGCTCGCCGTCCGGGCGGCCGCACAGGCGGCGGTGGCGGAGCAGGGCGGCCTCGTCGACAAGTATATCGGCGACGCGGTGCTGGTGCAGTTCGTCGTCGGCCGCCCCGACGCGCAGGCCCGGGCGGCGCTGGCCTGCGCCCTGTCGATCCGCGACCGGATCGCCGCCCTCAACGCCGCCCGGGCGCGGGAGGGCCTGTTCGCCCTGCGGGTCGTGGTCGCCCTGCATGCGGGCGACCTCCTGGTCGGTGTCTTCGACGATGGGGTGCGGGCCGAGTACACGGTGCTGGGTCCGGCGATGAACGCCCTGGCGCGGATCGAGACCCAGGCCAAGGCGGCCGAGATCGAGCTCGCCGCCTCGGGGGATTTTCTCGACCTGCTCGG
The DNA here is from genome assembly GCF_056403155.1 of Methylobacterium sp. P3_A11. Taxonomy (NCBI): domain Bacteria; kingdom Pseudomonadati; phylum Pseudomonadota; class Alphaproteobacteria; order Hyphomicrobiales; family Methylobacteriaceae; genus Methylobacterium; species Methylobacterium sp. P3_A11. The sequence goes on along the minus strand of NZ_JBFUGA010000098.1, from coordinate 6,006 downwards.
CGGCGTGCTCCCGGCCGGGATCCGGTCGGTCCCGGTCCCGGATGCCGCCCTGCCGGAGCACCTCACCCTGTCGGCGCTTGCGGTGGCTCCCGGCGCCTGACCCGGCCACCGTCCACCGTCCCGGGCGCAGGCCGCGCGCGGGAACGGGGCATCCCCCGTTGCAGGATGCCGCACCGCGACGCGCGACCGTCTCCGGAACCGGAGCGGTTCTGGTCCGTTCGGTCGGCGCGACGCAGGGTCGCTGAAAGACATCCGCCCCATGAACAAGATCATCCTCGGCGCGACGCTCGCACTCGGCCTCGTCCTCGGCACGGCGGCGCCGGTCCTGGCAGCCCCCGGGGACGGCCTCAACCGGAATGCCGCCGCCACCGGCAACAGCAATTTCGGCGGCATGCACCGCACCGCCCGGATGCAGTCGCGGATGGCGCGCCACCGCATGATGCACCGGCATCACCACCGCCACATGATGCGCCGGCACGCGCGCTGATCGGCCGCCCCCGCCCCCCGCGCTTCGCGGCGGGCAGGGGGCTCGCCAAGGGGGTGCCCGCCGGGCCTGCCAGGGGATGTCCGCGGGACGTCTGCGGCCCGCGATGGTGTGGCCGGAGGCGATCTCTGCTACGCCGCCCGTCGAGATGCGCCGGTCGGAGCCGGGCGCGGCGAGGCGGACAGCCCATGCGGCGATCAGGATGGTTCGGGCGGCTCGCCCTCGGCGGCTTGGCCGCCCTGACGGGGATCGCGATGGCCGCCGCGCCGGTTCGGGCGCAGGACAGGACGGTCCCGCCCCTCGTCTTCACGGGCATCCCCGACCAGGACGAGAGCCGCCTCGTCGAGCGCTTCGGCAAGGTCGCCACCTATCTCGAGGCCAAGCTCGCCGTGCCGGTGCGCTACATTCCGGTGAAGAGTTACCCGGCCGCCGTCACCGCCTTCACCAACGGGCAGGTGCAGCTCGCGTGGTTCGGCGGCTTCACCGGCGTCCAGGCGCGCAGGGCCGTGCCGGGCTCCCAGGCGATCGCGCAGGGCGCCGAGGACGCGGCGTTCAAGACCTACCTCATCGCCAACGCCGCCACCGGTCTGAAGCCGGGCCAGGACTTCCCGAAAGCCATCGCGGAAAAAACCTTCACGTTCGGCGCCCGCGCCTCGACCTCCGGGCGGCTGATGCCGGAATACTTCATCCGGCAGGCTTTTCCGGGGAAGAGCCCCGAGGAGGTCTTTTCCCGCGTCGGCTTCTCGGGCGATCACAGCCGCACCATCCAGCTCGTCCAGTCCGGCGCCTTCGCGGTCGGCGCCGTGGACTACTCGGTCTGGGACCTCGACACCAAGGCCGGCAAGGTCGACCGACGCGCGGTCTCGGTGATCTGGGAGAGCCCGACCTTCCCCGACTACCAGTGGACCGTGCGGGGCGACGTGGACCAGACCTACGGTTCGGGCTTCACCGAGAAGCTGCGGGCGGCGCTGACCGGCATCACCGATCGGGCGATCCTGGAGCCGTTCGGGCGCTCGAAGTTCATCCCCGTGACCAATGCCGCCTACGTGCCCCTGGTCGCGGTCGGCCAGTCCACCGGCCTGCTGGACTGAAGCGCGTGGCGGGCGGCGCGGAGGCCGGGGGGGCCATCGTTCTCCGGAACGCCGCCGCGGCCTATGACGGGCGCCCGGTGCTGTCCGCCATCGACCTGACCGTGCAGGCGGGCGAGCACGTCGCCCTGATGGGCCGCTCGGGGGCCGGCAAGTCGACCCTGATCGGCCTGATCCACGCCCAGGCGCCCGAGCGGGTGGCTTTGGTGCCCCAGGCCGCCGCCCTGGTGCGGCCGCTCTCGGTGTTCCACAACGTCTATATGGGCCGCCTCGACCGGCGCTCGACCCTGCACAACCTGCGCAATCTGGTCCGGCCGGCCCGGGCCGACGTCGCCGCCGTGGAGGCGGTCCTCGACCGGGTCGGGCTCTCGGACAAGCTCTGGGCGCGGGCCGGGGAATTGTCCGGCGGGCAGCAGCAGCGCGTCTCGGTGGCCCGCGCCCTCTACAACGGCCGGCCGATCCTGGTGGGGGACGAGCCGGTCTCGGCGCTGGACCGCCAGCAGGGCGGCCGGATCCTCGCCGAGCTGGCCCGCAGCCACGAGACCCTGATCCTGGCGCTGCACGACGTCGCCCTGGCGCTGGCCCATACCGACCGGATCGTGGTCCTGGAGGCCGGCCGGATCGTCCTCGACGCGCCCGCGGCGGGCCTCGATCCGGCGCAGCTCAGCCCCTTCTACGAGGCCGCCTGATGCGCGCCGTCGCGCGCAAGGCCGCGTTCCGGCCGCGGCCGGGCTACGCGGCGGTGAGCCGCTGGTTCCTGGCCACGGCACTCGCCGGCCTGCTGGTGGCGGACCTGCAGGTCACGACGCTCCACCCCTTCGCCGACCTCGCCCGGCTCCTCGGCGGCCTGATCCGGCCCGATTTCCCCGCCGTGGAGGGCTGGAGCGTCGTCACCACGGTGGCCTTCGCGATGCTCGGCGTCGGGCTGGGCGCCGGGACGGGACTGCTGCTGGCGATCCCCTTCGCCCGCTCGCGGATTGTCCGGCTCGCCTGCGCGGGCCTGCGCGCCGTCCACGAGCTGTTCTGGGCGCTGCTGCTGATGCAGGTCTTCGGGCTCTCGGCGACCACCGGGGTGCTCGCCATCGCGCTGCCCTACGCGGGCATCTGCGCCAAGGTCTACGCCGAGCTGATCGAGGAGGCCGACCTCGCGGCGCTCCGGGTCCTGCCAGCAGGCACCGGCGCGGTCTCGGCCTTCCTGTACGCCCGCCTGCCCGAGGTGGCCGGGCGCATGCGCGACTACACCCTCTATCGCCTGGAATGCGGCCTGCGCTCCAGCCTCGTGCTCGGCTTCATCGGCCTGCCGACCATGGGCTTCGCCTTCGAATCCGCCTTCCGCCAGGGCCGCTACGCCGAGGCCGGGGCGCTGCTCCTGATCTTCTACGCGCTGATCGGAACCCGGCGGCTCTGGGTGCGCGCCAGGACTCTCCCCGTCCTCCTCGTCGGCGCCGCGCTGGTGCTGCCGCCGACCGTCGGCAGCGCGGCGATCGGCCCGAGCCTCGCCCGCTTCCTCGGCCACGATATCGTGCCGGCCCCGCTCCGGGGCGCGTCCCTGGCCGAGCCCGAAACCTGGGCGCGATTCGGATCGTGGCTGCGCCCGATCCTGACCGGGCAGGTCCTGCCCGGCACGGCCCAGACCCTGATCCTGGCGCAGATCGCCCTGGCGGCCACCGCCCTCGGAGCCCTGGTCCTGTTCCCCCTGACCGCGCGGCGCTTCGCCGGCCCGGTCGGGCGGCCCCTGGGGCGGGCGCTCCTCGTGGTGGTGCGCTCCACGCCGGAATACATGCTGGCCTATCTGGGCCTGCAGCTGCTCGGCCCCTCGATGCTGCCGGCGATCCTCGCCCTGGCGCTGCACAATGCCGGCATCGTCGCCTACCTGATGGGCCGGCACGCCGACGCGATCCCCTACCGGGCCGACGCCCCCCGGGGCCTCGACCTCTACGCCTACGAAACCGTGCCGCGCCTCTACGGGCAGTTCCTGGCCTACCTGCTCTATCGCTGGGAGCTGATCCTGCGGGAGAGCGCGATCTTCGGGATCCTGGGGGTCACGACCTTGGGCTTCTACGTCGACGCCGCGATCTCGGAGCTGCGCCTCGACGTCGCCGTGGTTCTGATCGCCGCCACCGCCCTGGTGACGGTGGCGGTCGACGCCTTCTCGCGGGCGCTACGCCGGTCCCTGCGGATCGACGCCCTGCCGACCCGGCTGTCCGGGCCGCGGCCGATCACCGGGGCGGAGGCGGCGGACGGCTGATCCGGGCGCCGTCCTTGCGAGCGAAGCGAAGCAATCCAGGGTCGCGCCAGGCTAATGATGTCGCGCTACCCTGGGTCGCTTCGCTACGCTCGCGATGACGGGGCGGGTCACCACGCTGCGGGCGGTCGCAAACGGGACCGCCCGAGCCGCTTCACCACTTGTAGCTGACCTTCGCCAGCACCCGCCGGGCGTCGCCGTAGAAGCAGGACACGTTCGACTGGCAGGAGGCCACGTAGCGCCGGTCGGCGAGGTTCGAGGCGTTCACCTGGAAGCGCCAGTTCTCGTAATCGTAGTGGACCTGCGCGTCGAACAGCACGTAGTCGGGCACCCGCAGGGTATTGCCGACATCCGCGAACGAGCTGCCGACGTAGCGCACGCCGCCGCCGAAGCCGAAGCCGCGCCACGGCCCGAGCGGGATCGTGTAGTCGGCGAACAGCGACGCCAGGGTCTGGGGGATGTTGACCGGACTCTTGCCGACCCGCACCGGGTCGGGATCCCGTACGGTGGTGAAGTCGAACTTGGTGAACGAGGCGACGAGGTTGAGGCCGTCGGCGATGTTGGCGACGAGCTGCGCCTCGAAGCCGGTGGAGCGCACCGCGCCGAGCTGGGTGTTGAACAGCGTGTTGACCGGGTTCGGGGTGAGCACGTTGTTGCGGTGGATGTCGAAGCCGGCGAGCGTCAGGAAGTAGCCCTGGCCGGGCGGCTCGAACTTCACGCCGCCCTCGACCTGATCGCCCGTGTCGGGCTTGAAGGCGCGGTTGTTGATGTCCGAGCCGATCTCGGGCTGGAACGAGGTCGCGTACATGATGTAGGGCGCGAGGCCGAAGTCGAAATTGTAGATCGCCGCCGCCCGGTAGGTGAAGGCGCTGTCGTTGCGGCCGTTGGTGTTCGACGGCGTCAGGCGGTCGTAGACGGTGTTCTGGACGAAGTCCTGGCGGCCGCCGAGGATCAGGGTCAGCTCCGGCGTGAGCTTGATCTGGTCCTGGACGTAGAGGCCGACCTGCTGGAACGCGTCGGCGTTGACCAGGTAGGGCGAGGCCGAGACCGCCTGCGGGCCGTAAGAGGGCGCGAAGATGTTGAGGTTCGGGCCGGGGAAGCCCGAGGCCTGGTTGTCGTGGATCTGGAAGTTCCGGTACTCGATTCCCATCAGGACGTCGTGGCGGAAGAAGCCGTCGGAGAACTTGGCCTCGGCCTGCGTGTCGACGTCGAGCTGCGCGATCTTGGCGGAATCCCGGAACAGGTAGCGGCCGAGCTGGGTCTGCAGCGGGTCGGCGTAGCCGAGCTGGCCGATATACGAGTTCTGGTAGCTCTGCGTGTAGGCGTAGCGGGCGTTCTGGCGCACCGCCCAGGTGTCGTCGAAGACGTGCTCGAACTCGTAGCCGATGAAGGCCTGGTCGCGCCGGTAGGTGTTGAAGCCGGCATCGCCGACGTTGAGCGAGCGCGGGATGCGCAGGCCGAGCACGGTCGGCCGCGCCGTGCCGTAATAGGGCAGGAAGTTCGCCGTCACCGCCGTGTTGTCGTGCTGGAAGCTCGACAGGACCGTGAACTTGGTCGACCCGTCCGGCTTATAGGTGAAGGCCGGGGCGATGTAGTAGCTGTCGTCCGGCGCCCCCTGGACCTGCGTGCCGCCGTTGCGGGCGTAGCCGGTCAGGCGGGTGAACCAGTGCCCCTCGGCGTCGGCCGGGCCGCCGACGTCGAAGGCGGCGTAGCGCTGGTCGAAGGAGCCGCCGCCGACCTCGATGAGCCCGAACGGGCTCTCGGTCGGGCGCTTGCTGATCTGGTTGATCAGGCCGCCGGGATTGCCGGCGCCGAACAGCACCGCGGAGGGGCCGCGCAGCACCTCGACGCGCTCCAGCCCGAACGTGTTCACCCGGCTGTAGGCGAAGCCGTAGTTCAGGAGCTGCAGGCCGTTGAGGTAGAGGCCGTAATCGCTGACCACGAAGCCGCGCAGCTGGAAGAAGTCGAGGCGCGAGTCGGCGCCGAAGGTGCCCGCGTAGGTGCCGGCGACGTACTGGGTCGCCTGGGTGAGGGTCTGGGCGTTCTGGGTGTCGAGCTGCTGCCGGCCCACGACGGTGATCGATTGCGGGGTCTCGATCAGCGGGGTGTTGGTCTTGGTCGCGGTGGCCGAGCGCCGGGCCACGTAGCCGTCGATCGGACCCGTCGGGCTCTCGGCGGCGCGCGCCGGC
>NZ_JBFUGA010000097.1:0-21569 GCF_056403155.1 Methylobacterium sp. P3_A11 | reverse complement strand
ATCACATATATTCTCAGACGGAGCCTCACATCGACCAAGCACCCAACGCTTCACAGCGCCAAATACCCGTCGGTGAGCTCAGAAAGAAAACAACAGATCGGCACAAGTCTCTCACGCCAGGCCATAAGACCCAGCCGCAAGGACAAACGCCGCCCGCGTCTCCCTTCCTCAATCATAACTTGTCAAAGATCAGTAATCACTTTCGTAATTACCTTTAGAGGAGAAGTCAAGTACCTCGGCTTTCGCCAGATCTACTTTTCTAAACCTCTGGAAGTCCGTCCGACCCGCCCGGTTTTTCTTCCGGACCGCGTCGGGAGGCGCCGTATAGGCCGCCCCAGATTTCCTGTCAACCGACCTTTTCCCGGCGAATGAACCGAACCGGTCGAGCCGGTATCCGGTGCCATCCGCCGAAAAAGCACAGCGTCGGGCGGCCCAGGGGGCTTCCTCTGCGGTGTTGGACGATGGACGCTCCATCCTGTGCCGAACGTCGGGTTTGAGCCTGTGCTCAAGCCCGGCAGCGTCCCGACCCGAAGGTCGATGCTGGCCGGCGGTCATGATGGAAGTTCCGGAGGACGGCGTGGCCGTCGGTTCCGATGGCGGTGATGTAGTCGGCCCCGCCGCGATGCGCAAGGGGCCGGGTGGCGCACGTGCCGCGGCCGGGTCGCGCATGCATCCGGGCGCCGTCCTGCGGACCCTGGCCTGGAGGCCCGCTCGCGCATGCGGGCGAACGGTCATGGCACAGGATCATCCGGCGCCCAGCTTGCGTCGGGCGCGCGACTTGCCAACCCGCCGCTCCATCTCAGCATTGCAGGAGGGACAGACGATGCCGCGTCACCACGAGATTCCCGCCATCCCGGACACCATGGTGCTCGGCACCTTCGACGCCGCGCGGCCGCCCGTGCTGACGATCGCGTCCGGCGACACCGTCACCCTGCACGCGCATCCGGCGGGCGGCCGCGAATCATTGCACCCCGATCCGGCCCGGGTGCCGCCCGACCTGCTGCACGCCCTCGACACGCTGGAGCGCGGCCTGGGACCGCATTTCGTCACCGGGCCTGTCCACGTGGAGGGTGCCCGGCCCGGCGACCTGCTGCAGGTCGACATCTTGGACCTGACGTTCCGCCTCGACTGGGGCTTCGTGTCGATCCTGCCGCTGCTCGGCACCCTGCCGGACGAATTCACTGACTACGAGACCGTCCATGCCGACATCGACACCGCCCGGGGCGTCTGCCGCCTGCCCTGGGGGACGGAGCTGCCCCTCGATCCGTTCTTCGGCATCCTGGGCACCGCTCCGCCGGCCGCCTGGGGCCGCGTCGGCACGTCGATCCCGCGGGCCTTCGGCGGCAACATGGACAACAAGGAACTGAAGGTCGGCACCACCCTGTACCTGCCGGTCTTCAACCCCGGCGGCGGCTTCTACGCGGGCGACGGCCACGGCGTGCAGGGCGACGGCGAGGTCTGCATCACCGCGCTGGAAACAGGCCTGAGCGGCACCTTCCGGCTGACGGCGCGCCCGGATCTCCAGGGCACTTGGCCCTACGCCGAAACCGCCACCGACCTGATGAGCCTCGGCCTCCACGAGAGCTTGGACGAGGCCATGCGGCAGGCGGTCCGCGAGATGATCCGCCTCATCTGCGCCCGCACGCGCCTCACTCGCAACCAAGCCTACATGCTGTGCTCCCTGGCCGGGAACCTGCGGATCACCCAGACCGTGGACGGCAACAAGGGCGTTCACATGCTGCTGCCGAAGAGCGCCCTGATAAGCGCCTGACCGCGCCGGTCCGCTCCCGCCACCCGGGATGGGCGCTGCCGATGGCCTGCCCGTCCCGGTCAACACAGCGCTATCGGGCGCTTAACTTAGATCAAGATCGTATTTTCAGGATACTTAAACGCTGGATTAGCATCTCCCGGCGTATTGAGACCTCGTATTCCTGCTGCGCCTCGCACGGCAGCCCATTCCAAGGCCACCTGGCATGTGCCCGGATCTCCAGCCAGCCGCCCTGTCGAACCGCGCGGCGGCGCACGCGATTCCGGCGATGCAGGGCGTCACGCGAGATCCCCTGCTCCCCTATCTCGATGCGGTCCGGCAGGGACTTCTGATGATCGACCGCGCGGGGACGGTGATCGCCGCGAACGCCCCGGCACGGCATCTTCTGGCCGACGTGGCGGTCTCGCTGCGGGCGAACGCGGCCGCGATACCCTTGCTACGCGCCCTGCGGAGCGACACCGCGCCACCGCGGCGCACGCTCCTGCGCACCCTGCGTCGGTCCCTGGCGCGGCGGCAGCCGGCGATGTTCGAGCTGCGGCACCGGGACCATACGGTCCAGGCGGAACTCCATCCCCTCGCGGATGGGGGCTGGGTCGTGACCCTCGAGGACGTCAGCACCCGCAAGGCCACCGAGGCCCGGGCCGACGCGATGGCGCGGCTGGATCCCCTCACCGGCCTGCCCAACCGGCTGCTCCTGCGGGAGCGCCTCGCCGAGGCCCTGGCCCGCCTCGCGCGCACCGGCGAGGCCTGCGCCCTGCTGCTGATCGATCTCGACCGGTTCAAGCCGGTCAACGACACGCTCGGCCACCCGATCGGGGACGCATTGCTGGAGACCGTGGCCGACCGCCTGCGCTCCACCGTGCGCCCGACCGACACGGTGGCCCGGATCGGCGGCGACGAGTTCGTCATCCTGCAGACGGGGATCCGCGACGCGGCGGGCACGCAGGCGCTCGCCCGCCGCGTCGTCGATCTGATCGGCCGGACCTACATGGTGGAAGGCCATCTCCTGACGATCGGCGCCAGCGTCGGCGTGGCGCTGGCGCCGGAGGACGGGGCCGACGCCGACAGGCTCCTGAAGAACGCCGACCTCGCCCTCTACCGGGCCAAGCTCGACGGCCGCGGCACCTATCGGTTCTTCGAGCCCGAGATGGATGCGCGCATGCAGGCGCGCCGGAAACTCGAACTCGACATGCGCCAAGCGCTGGCCCGCCGGGAATTCCAGCTGCACTATCAGCCGCAGCTGCAGCTCGCGACCGGCCGGTTGATCGGCTGCGAGGCCCTGATCCGGTGGCGGCATCCCGAGCGCGGCTTGGTCTCGCCCCTCGACTTCATCCCGCTGGCTGAGGAGATCGGCCTGATCGTCCCGATCGGCGAATGGGTGATCCGGCAGGCCTGCCGCGACGCCATGACCTGGCCGGACCCGATGTCGGTGGCGGTGAACGTCTCCCCGGCGCAGTTCAAGAGCGACCGGCTCGTGGAGACGATCATCTCGGCGCTGGCGGGCTCCGGCCTGTCGGCGCGGCGGCTGGAGGTGGAGATCACCGAGGGCGTGCTGCTGCAGGAGAACGACAAGACGCTCCAGACCCTGCACCGGCTGCGGGAACTCGGGGTGCGCGTCTCGATGGACGATTTCGGGACCGGCTACTCGTCGCTCAGCTACCTGCGCTCGTTCCCGTTCGACAAGATCAAGATCGACCGCTCCTTCGTGAACGACCTGACCAGCAAGCCCGACGGCGAAGCGATCATCCGGGCCATCGCGGGCCTCGGCAAGAGCCTGGGCATGACCACGGTGGCCGAAGGTGTCGAGACGGCCGAGCAGCTGCAGCGCATCCGCCTGGAGGGCTGCACCGACGTCCAGGGTTACCTGATCAGCAAACCCGTCCCCGCCGAGGACCTGCGCCAGGTCTTCGCCGGCTTCCCGCAGGCCCGACCCTCTTCCCTCCCGGACGCATTGCCATGAGCGACCTGTACCGTCTCGTCTATGCCAGCAAGAACCTGCTCCAGGGACCGGAGCCGGAAGTGATGGCCGCCATTCGGCAGATCCTGGATGCGTCTCAGCGGAACAACACGGCGGTCGGGGTGACCGGCGCCCTGATGTTCAACGGGGGCGCCTTCGCGCAGGTGCTCGAGGGCCCGCGGCGGGGAGTCGAGGCGACGTTCGAGCGGATCCAGCGCGACCTGCGGCACAGCGACGTCACCGTCCTCCAATGCGGCCCCGCGGAGAGCCGCGGCTTCGCGAACTGGTCGATGGCGTTCGTCGGCCAGTCGGACGGCGGGAAGGCCCGCTTCAGCGGCCTCGCGAGGGAGAGCGGGTTCGACCTCGCGCGCCTCGACGGCGACCGGGTCTTCGCCATGCTGCACGGACTCGTTCTCGAAGAGGAGGGTGTCTCGGCCCCGCAGACCGTCCCCCAGGAAGCCGTCCTCCTCGAGGCCGTCTCCCTGGAAACCGCGCCCGAAACGCGCGCGGTTGCCGGGCTCGACGTCGCGCAGGTGCGGGCGGAGATCGCGCAGCTGCGACCCGAGACGGCCCCTCAGGCCACCGCGAGCCCGAAGCGGCCTGCCGGGGCTCGGGGCGCGACCGAGGCGGCCCTCAGCGTGCTCAAGGCGGCGCTGGCGAGCGAGCGGCAGCGTACGACCGAGCTGCGGGCGGAGATCGACGCCCTGCGCGTCACCCTGGCCGCCTCCGAGGATCGGATCGAGGCCCTGCGCGACGCGCGGGACCTCTGGGCCGGGCGGGCGGGCCTGCTCGCCCGCGCCATGGCTCAGGAAGCCGACGGCGTGCGCGACTCCATCGAGGCCGAGACGGACGGCCCGTCCCCGTCGGCGAAACGCGAGTCCCGCGCGGCCTGAATCCTGCGCGACGCGTCGACCGTTTCGAAGCGGCGCAACGCGCCGGTCCGATCGCAGGATGAGCCGGCGCACGGCCCTTCGGCGCGCTGACGGCCAGGCTCCGGCCGACCGCAGGTTGGTGAAGACCGATCGTTCTCTTGAAAGTCTGATACGTTCTCCATAAAGAACGATCGCCGGGTCTGGGTTCGGCCGACCGGGCGGTCCGTGCGTGGAGGAAGAKTCGATGTCAGAGGGATTTGCGGCCCGCACCGTGGCGGCGGCCAACGGCGTGGCCCAGGACTCCGCCTTCGGGGCGGTCATCGCGCCGATCCACCTGTCCACGACCTTCAAATTTCCGGCCTTCGAGCAGGCCGGCCCCTACGACTATTCCCGCCTCGGCAACCCGACGCGCGACGCCCTGGCCGACACGATCGCCAAGCTCGAGGGCGGCGCCCGGGCCGTCATGGTGGCGAGCGGCATGGCGGCCATCGACCTCGCCCTCTCGAGCCTGCGGCCGGGCGACCTCCTGGTCGCCCCGCACGATTGCTACGGCGGGACCCACCGTCTGCTGAGCTTCCGCAGCGCCCGCGGCCATTACCGCGTGGCCTTCGTCGATCAGACGGACCCGGACGCCCTGGCGGCGGCGCTGGCCGAGGGGCCGAAGGTCGTGCTGATCGAGACGCCGAGCAATCCGCTGATGCGCGTGGTGGACGTCCGACGGATCACCGCGGATGCGAAGGCCGCGGGGGCGCTGGCCGTGGTCGACAACACCTTCCTGTCGCCCGCCCTCCAGCGGCCGATCACCCTCGGGGCCGATCTCGTCGTCCACTCCACCACCAAGTTCCTCAACGGCCATTCCGACGTGATCGGCGGGGCCGTGATCGCCGCCGACGCGGCCGTGGGGGAGGACCTCGCCGCCTGGGCGAACACGATCGGCGTCACCGGCTCGCCCCTCGATGCCTACCTGACGCTCCGGGGCCTGCGCACCCTGTTCGTGCGGGTGGAGCAGCAGCAGCGCAACGCCGCCGCCCTGGCCGCCTTCCTGGATGCGCATCCGGCCGTGGCCCGCGTGCACTATCCGGGCCTGACCACGCATCCGGGACACGCCCTGGCCCAGTCCCAGCAGGCGGGATTCGGCGCCATGCTGAGCTTCGAGCTGGCCGGCGGGCGGGCGGCGGTGAAGACCTTCGTGGAAGCCCTGCGGGTGTTCACGCTGGCCGAGTCGCTGGGAGGCGTCGAGAGCCTGGTGGCCCATCCGCCGACCATGACGCACGCCGCGATGGATCCGGAGGCACGGGCGATCGCGGGCATCACCGACGGGCTGCTGCGCCTGTCGGTGGGACTGGAGGCCGAGGCCGACCTGCTCGCCGACCTGTCGCGGGCGCTCGGGGCGCTGGGCGGCTGAGCCGGCGGCTCACGCCTCCTCGACCACGCTGAACCCGGACTCGTCCTCGACCACGCGGAAGCGGGCGAGCTGGTGGGTCCGGGAGCGCTCGGCCGCCTCGTCGCGGCACTTGTCGACATGGACGGCGCGGTTGACCACCTGGAGGTTCGGCGCGCCCCAGTAGCCGAGCAGGTCCGGCCAGGGCGCCTCGCGATGCTCCCGCCAGACCCGGTAGAGCGGCAGGGCATGGTCGACCTCGGCCGTCCGCATCAGGCGCTTGCCGGAGGTGGCGCAGCGATGCCGCTGGCGGAGCTTCAGCGCCCGGACCTGGGCGTGCGGGGCGATCCAGAACTTCCAGGCGGCGACACAGGCGGCGTGCCAGCCGGCCCTGGCGTTGGGCACGCCCCGCTCCCAGAGATCCCGGTGCCAGCCGAACCGGTAGACCGGCTGGCCGCAGATGCAACAGGTCCCCCGCCCCCGGGCGAAGGCCGGATCACGATAGGGCGCGGGCGGCATCCGGAAGCTTCCGGCGCGCCCCTCCGCGCCGAGCTGCCAGGTCCAGCCCTCCGGGGTCCCCGAGCGGGCCGCCAGGGCGCGGGCCAGCCGGTCGGCGCGGAGGATGTGGCTGCGCCAGTAGCTCTCGACGGCGAGTCGCGGCGTCGGCGGGATCAGGGGGCGGGCCAGGGCGTGGCGGAGGACGGGCGTCGGGAAGACCGGCGGCAGGGCGCGCTCCAGCCGCGCCTGGGCCTGCACGTTTCGGAGGGTGCGCCAGCTCGATGTCGTCATGTCAGGCCGGTGGTAACCCGCGGCGCGGCGCGCGGCGACGGCGCCGCTGCAACAGAGGGCCGATCCCGGACCCGGTCGCGCGATTGGATCGCCATCCGTCGGGCTGCCGAGCCTCCGAAGCCCGCGGCGGGAACGTAGTGGTCCGCGTTCCGCTCATGGTTAAGGCGATGTTTCCCGTGAAACATCGTCCCGTCCGAGCGGAGGGCGCGCGGGGTTGTCGAAGCATCCGGAGCTGGCGGCAGGTCACGGTGCCTCACGATCCCCGAGGCTCCGGGACGCGCTGGCGGCGGGACCTGTATGGCGCAGGCGGAGGTCGCGGTGCGCCCACTCCGGCAGAGCCTGTCTGTTCGCGCGGTCGACGAGGCGCCGCCCGGTCGTCACGACCGCGCCGTTGAGGATGCGGACCTCGAAGCCGCCTGTTGCCAGGGCTGCACGCCCCGCCTTAGACGAGCCGGGCGCACGTTTCTCCGCCACCCCTTTCCGTTTGCAGAGGCAGCTTCCGCCGTGATCACCGGTCCGTGCCTCATCGTCCAGCCGATCCACGCGGCGGGCCTCGAAAGGTTGCGCGCAGCCGGGCTGGAGCCGCGCCCGGCGAGCGGGACCGATCCCGAGACGCTGGCGCGCGAGGTCGCCGACTGCGTCGCCGTCATCACCCGCAACACCGGCTTCCCGGCCCGCGCCATCGCGGCGGCGCCGGCCCTGCGGGTGATCGGCGTGCACGGCACGGGCACAGACCACGTCGCCACCGCCGAGGCGACCGAGGCCGGGATCGTGGTGGTCAACACGCCCGGCGCCAACGCCGTCTCGGTGGCCGAGCAGACGCTGGCGCTGATCTTCGCCCTGGCCAAGGCCCTGCCGGAGGCCGACCGCTCGGTCCGGGCCGGCGACGACAGCTTCAAGTTCACCGCCCGCTTGGTCGAGCTCGCCGGCCTGACGCTGGGCCTCGTCGGCTTCGGGGCGATCGGGCAGGCGACCGCCCGGCTCGGCGCCGCCCTGGGCCTGCGGGTGCTGGCCTACGGGCCGAGCCGGCCCGACGCGGACTTCGCCAATGTCGGCGCCCTGCGGGCCGCCTCGGTCGACGCGCTCCTGGGCGAAGCCGACATCGTCTCCCTGCATGTGCCGCTGACCCCGGCCACCCGTGGCCTGATCGGCCGGGACCAGCTCACGCGGATGAAGCGGGAGGCCTTCCTGATCAACACCAGCCGCGGCGGCCTGATCGACGAGGCGGCCCTGGTGGAGGCGCTGGAAGCCGGCACGATCGCGGGCGCCGGGCTCGACGTCTTCGCCCAGGAGCCGCTGCCGGTCGATCACCCCCTCGCCCGCCAGCCCCGGGCGATCCTGACGCCCCATGTCGGCGGCTCCACCGGGGCGGCCCTGATCCGCACCGCCGAGACCGCCGCGACCCGCGTGGTCGATGTCCTCGCCGGCCGGCGGCCGGGCGGGCTGGTCAACCCGGCCGTCTGGGAGCAGCGGCGCGGGGTGTGAGGCCGGTCGCGCGTTGCCCGCGGCGGGCCTCCAGCCCCGCCACGCACCCTGAGGTGTGAAACCGTGTCAGGTCGATCGCTTCGGTGCCTCCGTCGTTGCGAGCGGAGCGAAGCAATCCAGTGTCGCGCCACGCTGACCGAGGTCGCGCTGCCCTGGGTCGCTTCGCTACGCTCGCGATGACCGAGAGGGCTGGATCGACCGGAGCGTTCAACCGGAAATCGTGAGCGTGGGACGCCGCGCTCCCGCGCTCCCGCCCGGATCACGGTGTTTCGTCCGGACCGAGACCGCTCGCCGCGCGCCGTGTCATGCAATCGTCGCAGACGGGCCGGAAAGCCACCCGCTGCATCCGAGGCCAGAGAGGGCTCCATGGACTTTCACCGTCGCTTCACGGTCCTGATGTGCGCCCCGGCCTTCGACCCAGACGATCTCGAGGGCGCGCGCGTCAACCAGATCGTGGCAGCCGTGGAGCAGCGCGGCTTCGAGGTGGTGCGCGCCCGGCGCGTCGAGGACGCGGCCATCGCGGTCCAGACCGACGCGGCGGTCGGCTGCCTCGTCGTCGACTGGGGCAAGCGCGGCCTCGACGGCAAGGCCGCAGCCCTCATCGACATGATGCGCCGGCGCGGCCTGGAGATGCCGATCGTCATCATGGTCCGCCGCAAGCGGCTGGAGGACATCCCGGTCGAGCTCCTCGACTTCATCGACGGCTACATCTTCCTCGCCGAGGAGACGCCGGAATTCATCGCCCGCGGCCTCGTCAGCCGGGTCACGCAGTACGCCGAGACCCTCAAGACACCGTTCTTCGGCGCGCTCGTCGACTACGCCGAGAAGGGCAACCAGCTCTGGACCTGCCCGGGCCACAACGGCGGGATCTTTTATAACCGATCCCCCATCGGACGGATCTTCGTCGAGCATCTGGGCGAGGCGATCTTCCGCGACGACCTCGACAACTCGGTCCTCGACCTCGGCGACCTGCTGACCCACGAGGGTCCGGCGCTGAAGGCCCAGAAGGAGGCCGCCAAGATCTTCGGGGCGGAGAAGACCTACTTCGTCCTCAACGGCACCTCCGCCTCCAACAAGATCGTCCTGTCCTCCCTGGTGGCCGAGGACGACCTCGTCCTGTTCGACCGCAACAACCACAAGGCGGCCCATCACGGCGCCCTGTTCCTGGGCGGCGGCATCCCGATCTTCCTGGAGACCGACCGCAACGCCTACGGGCTGATCGGGCCGATGTACCACGAGGCCCTGGATGAGGCCCGGATCCGGGAAAAAATCCGCCGGAACCCGCTGGTGACCGATCCGGAGGCGTGGCGACGGGAGCGGCCGTTCCGGGTCGCGGTGATCGAGCAATGCACCTACGACGGCACGATCTACGACGCCCAGACGATCCTGGAGAAGATCGGCCACCTCTGCGACTACATCCTGTTCGACGAGGCCTGGGCGGGCTTCATGAAGTTCCACCCGCTCTACGCGCGGCGCTTCGCCATGGGGCTCACCGGCCTCGACGAGACCTCGCCCGGCATCGTCGCCACGCAATCGACCCACAAGCAGCTCGCGAGCTTCTCCCAGGCCTCACAGATCCACACCCGGGACGGGCATATCCGCGGCCAGACCCGGCGGGTCGAGCACAAGCGCCTCAATGAGAGCTTCCTCGTCCACGCCTCGACCTCGCCGTTCTACCCGCTCTTCGCCTCCCTCGATGTCGGCGCCCAGATGATGAAGGGGCGCTCGGGCATGATCCTGTGGGACGACACGATCCGGCTCGGGATCGAGTGGCGCAAGAAGGTCCGGGCGATCCGGCGGGAATTCGAGGAGCGCGAGGGCGATCCGGCCCGGCGCTGGTTCTTCGACCCCTTCGTGCCGGACGTGACGGTGAACGCCGACGGCGCCGAGGTGCCCTGGGAGAGCGTGCCCACCGACGAACTGGCCGCCACGCCGCGCCACTGGGAGCTGAAGCCGGGCGCCCGCTGGCACGGCTTCACCCACGTGGCGCCGGGCTACGCCATCACCGACCCGAACAAGCTCACCGTGCTGACCCCCGGCTTCGACCGGCACACGGGAGCCTACGCCCAGCACGGCGTGCCGGCGCCGATCGTGGCGCAATACCTGCGTGAGAACCGGATCGTCGCCGAGAAGAACGACCTCAACTCGCTGCTCTTCCTGCTGACCCCGGGGGTCGAATCCTCCAAGGCCGGCACGCTGATCTCGGGCCTCGTCGCCTTCAAGCGGCTCCACGACGACAACGTCCCGCTGGAGGAGGCCATGCCGGAATTCGTCAACCGCCGGCCGAACCGCTACCGGGGCGTGCGCCTGCGCGACCTCTGCGGCGAACTTCACGCCTTCCACCGGGAGGCCGGCACCTCGGCGCTGCAGCGGCGCCAGTTCGCGCCGGAACACCTGCCCGAGATGGTGATGCCGCCCAAGCGCGCCGCCCAGCTGCTGACCCGCAACAAGGTCGACTACGTGCCGATCGCCGAGGCCGAGGGGCGCATCGCCACCACGCTGATGCTGGTCTATCCGCCGGGCATCGGCACGGTGCTGCCGGGCGAGCGCCTAGACGACCGGGCGAAGCCCATGCTCGACTATTTCAAGATGTTCGAGGCCTCGGCCAACCTGTTCCCGGGCTTCGAGGCCGAGATCCAGGGCGTCTACCGCGAGGTCGATCCGGACGGGCGGATCCGCTTCCACACCTACGTGGCGCGGGAGGGGGCCTGATGGAGATCGAGGTCGAGACGATCGAGCCCCTCGCGACCCGTTCCTGCCCCGACATCGTGATCCGCGCCTCCTCGGACGCCGATGTCGAGGCGATGGTGGCGATCTATGAGCACCATATCGGCAAGGGCGTGACCGATGTCAGCGTCGCCGAGGAGGACCGGCTGCTCCCCGACGACCTGAAGCGGCGGCGCAAGACCATGCGCAAGAAGCGCCTGCCGCACCTCGTGGCCGACCGGGACGGCGCGGTGGCGGGCTATGCCTACGCGGTGCCGTTCCGGAAGCGCCCGGCCTACCGCTACACCCTCAAGCACTCGATCTACGTGCATCCCGACCACCTCCATGCCGGGATCGGCCGGCGGCTGCTGCCGGCCCTGATCGAGGCCTGCGCGGCGGGCGGCTACCGCCAGATGATCGGCTACATCGACGCCGAGAACGCGGCCTCGCTGCGTCTCCACGAGGCCTGCGGGTTCGAGCGGGTCGGCTACCTGCGGGCGGTGGGCTTCAAGTACGGCCACTGGTCGGACAGCGTCATGGTCCAGCGGGCGCTGGGAACCGGGTCGGAGGACCGGCCGGGGTAGCGGGCCGGGACCGGGCCGCCGTCGTTGCGAGCGCAGCGAAGCAATCCAGTAGCGCCACACTTACGGAGGGCGCGCTGCCCTGGGTCGCTTCGCTGCGCTCGCGATGACGGAGCGGGTGACGCCGGTCGAAGGACTCGTCCGGAACCGGTATCAGTGGCCGGCCGCCGGCCGCGCCGCCGCGACGAGGTCGACCTCGACGCCGACATCGAGCGCCACCCACTGGCCCGAGGCCCACGCCCCCTGCCCGACGCCGAACTCGGTGCGGACGAGGCCGACCCGCCCGGTAGCATGCGCCGTGCCGCCGTCGAGGGTCAGGTGGAACGGCAGCGTCACCGGCAGCCTCGTGCCGCGGATCGTCAGCGTCCCGATCGCCGTGTAGTCGCCCTGCCCCTTGTCGACGAAGCGGGTCGCCTCGAAGCGCGCCTCGCGCGCCGCCTTGACGTCGAACCAGTCCTTCTGCGGCAGGGCCTCGTCGCGCTGGACGTCCCCCGTCCGCGCGCTGGCGAGGTCGACCAGCACGAGGGCGTGGCCCGCCTCGGGTTTGGCGGGATCGAAATCCACACTGGCCTTGAACCGCTCGAACCGCCCGGTGAACGGGACGCCGACCTGCACGCCGGAGAACCGGATGGCGCTCTTGGCCGGATCGACCGCCCACTCGGCCGCGGAGGCCGGCAGCGCCGCGCCCAGAAGCGCGCTCTGGAGCGCCGCGAGCAGGCAGAGGTGACGCGCGGTCATCGGGTCGGCTCTACGGTTGGGGCATGCAACGGCCGACGCCCCGGCAGCATGCGGCGCAGCACGTCGTCGCGCAGGAGGAGGTGGTGGCGCAGGGCCGCCGCCACGTGGACCGCAAGCAGCGCCGCCAGGACCCACGCCACCAGGGCGTGGACCCGCTTCAGGATACCCTCGGCGGCGGCCGGGTCGGGGACGAGGGCCGCCAGCGGCAGGTGCGGCCAGGGCACGAACCCGTACAGCACGGTCGGGATGTTGAACGGCGACAGCGACACCACGGCCCAGCCGGTCAGGGGCAGCCCGACGAGCAGCAGGTACAGCAGGTGATGCGCCGCCGCGGCCGCCCGGCGCTCCCGCGCGGGCATCCCAGCCGGATGCGGCGGCGGCCGGCGGGTCAGGCGCCAGAGGACGCGCAGGGCCGTCAGCGCCAGCACGGTGACGCCGACCGACTTGTGCCACTGGTAGAGCTGGAACTGGCGCAGCGGCGCCAGGGCCGCGTGCGTCATGGTCAGCCCGAGGCCGATCAGGACGAGCACGGCCAGCGCGCTCGCCCAGTGCAGCAGGATCGCCACGGCGGAGTACCGCCGCGCGGAAACCGCGGTCGCCATGGCGGATCCTCTCGGGTCAGTCCTGCTTCTCGAAGGCGCCCGCGATCGTGAGGTGCAGCTCGTCGCCGATCAGCGGCACGTAGGTCTTCACCCCGAACTCGGAGCGCTTGAGCGTGCCGGTGGCCTCGAAGCCGACCGTGTATTTCTTGCTCAGCGGATTCACGCCGGCGCCCACCAGGGTGACGTCGAGGGTCACCGCCTTGGTCACGCCGTGGAGCGTCAGGTCGCCCGTCACCTTTGCGTGGTCCTTGCCGGCCGGCGTGACCTTGGTGGACACGAAGGTCATGTCGGGGAACTTGGCGGCGTCGAGCCACTGGTCGCCCTTGAGCTCGTCGGTGAGCTTGGCGCTGGTGGTCGTCACCGAGGCGACCGGGATCTTCACCGAGAGCTTGGCGGAAGCCGGGGTCTTCGGCTGCAGCTCCAGCGTGCCGGACACGTCCGAGAAGCCGCCGGCGTAGTTCGAGAAGCCCATATGGGAGACCCGCCAGCCGACCTGGGTGTGTCCGGGATCGACCGCGTAGGTGCCGGACTGGATCTGGGCCGGATCGCGGGTCGGCGGGGTCTGGGCCAGGACTGGGGTGGCGACCAGCAGGGCCAGCAGGCCGGTGGCGAGAATCGACTTCAAGGGTGTCTCCTGCAGAGCAGACGGCCGAGCGCGATTCGCTGCGCCGCAGCAGCCCTGTAGACCCGTTCACGGCGCCGATTGAGCCTGCTATCCGGAACCCCATGGTTGCGAGAACGGAAACCTTCCGGGGCGGACTCGACGACGTGCGCGCCTTCTGCACCGTAGTCGACCTCGGCACGGTGACGGCCGCCGCCGCGAGCCTGCGGGAGACCAAGGGCAGCGTCAGCCGGCGGATCTCCCGCCTGGAACAGGCGCTGGGCGCACGGTTGATGGCGCGGACCTCGCGGGCGGTTTCGCCGACCGCCGAGGGCCTCGCCTTCTACGCCAAGGCCCAGGAAAGCCTGACGCTCCTCGACGAGGCGGCCGAAACCGCCCGCGACGCCCGCACGGTGCCGGCCGGGCACCTGCGGATCACGACCTCGATCGATTTCGGGGTCGAGGTGATGCCCGAGATCGTGGCGAGCTTCCGGACTGCCTACCCGCAGATCACCGTGGATATGCTGAACACCGATGCGCGCCTGGACCTTGCGGCCAACCGGATCGACCTTGCCTTGCGGCTCGGCGGCGCGGAGGAAACCGGCTACCGGGCGCTGGTCCTGGCGACCCTGGCGGTCGGTCTCTACGCTGCGCCCGCCTACCTGTTGCGTCGCCCGGCCCCCAGCAACCTCGCCGACCTGCACGACCACGATCTGATCCTCGCCCGAGAGCGGTTCGGCACGGCGGGGCTGCCGCTGACCGACGGGCAGGGCCGCACCGAATCCCTGGTCCTGAGCCCCGCGATCCGGGTCAGCGACTTCGCCACCGCGCATCGCCTGACCCTGGCGGGGGCCGGGATCGGCCATCTCCCGAGCCTCGTCGCCGCCCGCGCCGTGAAGGCCGGCGACATCGTGCGGGTGCTCAGCCCCTGGGCGACCCGCGGCGCGCACCTGCGCGCCGTCACCCTGGCCGGGCGCGAGTTGCCGGCACGGGTCCAGGTTTTCCGAGAACACGTCCGCACCGCCCTGGCATCAGGCGAATACCAGCAAATAAACCCGGATCTTGAAGGATGATACAAATATAATGCAATATTTATTGGTCGTCTCTAAGATATTCAGATAAATCTTGATCCTGAAAGCAGGGGTCCATTCAGCGGTTCTGCGCGGGATGCGCTCCAGCGGCCGCCCTGTCATCGCTCCACACCGATGGGGACGAATCGGTTTGGTTCCGGACGCCCATCATGCCCCCTTGCAGCGGGTGCCTGCGTCCCCTTTTCGCCGTCGGAATCCTGAGCCTGCCGGCACGAGCGTCGCTCTGAAGAGGGCTCGGGCCTCGCTGCCCGACGCGACCCGGATCGTCCTGCAGCAGGGTCGCCGCTACATGCCCACGGACCTGTATCTGCACCGCGCCGACACGAACGCCCTGCACGGCCGCGACCCGCGCCTGGCCCATCACGCCTTCGAAGCGGACCGGTTCTCGGTTCGATGCCGGGTCTCAGAAGCCGGGTGCCGAGGAACGCCTCACCCTTGCCGAGCCGGGCGATTTCGTCCTCCGGTGCGAGCTTCACCCGACGATGAAGCTCACCCTCCCCGTCGAATCGGATCCAGGGGCGGAATCAGCCGTCGCGGCCGAAACCGAGACCGCGGATGATATCACCGATCGGATCGATCTTCCCGGACTCGGAGGCGCGGGCCGACGGCGGAGCCGAGGCGGCGACGGGGGCTCGATCAGACTGCGCGGTGCGGACGATCGTGGCGTGACGGAGCCGGGCGACCCGATGCGTCCCACGGTCCGCGGCCCGGGCGCGATGGAACGCCGCGGCCTTGCGGGACGGTTCGACCGGGCGCGCCATTTCGGCGGGCAGCGCCGGAGCCGGCACCGCGGCCGGGGGGACCACGGCGGCGATCCGCGTGGCGGTGAGCGCGGCCAGCGCCCCGGTGGTCTCCGTGGCGGCGAGCCGGGCCGGCGGATCGGTCCAGGCAGCCGGTTCGGCGGCGGCCATGACCGGCCGCGCGGGACGTGTCTGCACCTCGTAATTGCCTGGATGCAGAATATGCGCAGCCACCACCAGCCCGAATACGGCAACGGCAGTGGTACCGAGGGTGGAGCGATAGTGTTCCATGGCGGAAAAACGTACCGCCAAGCTCCCGGTTCCGCTTGATCGCGACGTTCCCAAACGCCGGTTCGGCGCAAACAAAAAAGGCCACTCCCGAAGGAGCGGCCCGAAGTCTAGGGAGGAAACGCCCAAGAAGGGCAGCGGGATCGCGACGCCATCGCCATCCCGCAATGCAGAGATAGGATACCGCAGTGCGGCAGGCAACGGACTGGACGCCCGGAAGCCATGCATAAGTGACCCGGTCAAACCGCTGAGCCATGCGCAAAAGACACGATCTTTTGCGCTTGCTGCGAGTGAGGCGCCGCCGGACGCGCGGCATCCTTTCATGCGGACGTGAAAGCCGGCAGGGTCTCTGCCCGGGCCGGGCGATTCCAGATCCGGGACGGTTCCGTGGCGCTGGCCGGGCAGCAGGTCCCATCGTCGGCAAGAGCGTCTTCAGGTCCCCCTGGAGCGGCCGTCCTGGCCGATCAGCCGCTCGATCTCGGCCTCCGCGACGGTACGCGCCGCGTGCTCGGAGCTGTGCGGGCGGTACGAACCACGGACCAGCTTGCCGCGGTCGCGGATCGCCCAGGTGAAGCGGCCGGGATCGTGCCGGCTCGGCCTGACCTCGACCGTGTAGAGATGCCCGCCCGTCGCACCCATGCTGGAAATGTGCGGAAGCCTCTCGCGTCGGGACAGGGGGTGCGACGGTGCGCGGCAGCCCCAGCCGCCGGAGCCGTTCCCCCGCGTTACCGCGCCGGGACTCCGGACCGGGACCGGCCCTCGGACCCAGCCCCCTCATCCAGAGTTGCCAGAGCGCAGCGGAGGACTCGAAGGAGCCTCCAGCCGGTCGCACGATCCCTGGAGCCCACCTTCGAGGCCCGCTGGCGCGTTCACATCAGGATGAGGGGGCTGGTTGGAACGCAGCGGCGGCCGCATCGTCGATCCTCACCCCGCGGTCGCGAACCTTGGAACCCGGTCGCAACCCGCGCGGGACCGGCCCTAGCGCGCCGGCCGCCTCCGGCCCGGGGCCGGTCCGCGCGGTCCGGAGCCGCCCTCCGCCCGTTCGGCGCTCCGGCCCCGAATCGGGCTCTCGGCCCGGCCTTCGGCCACGCCCTCGATCCCTCCCTCGGTCCGGGTCCCAAGCCAGACCACATGCTTCGGGCCGCTGCCCCGGCCGCTCGCGTGGATGCGCAGCTCGTCGACCGCGAAGCCGGAGCGCTGCAGCCGGCTCTTGAACTTCCGGTCCGGCGCGCCCGACCAGACGCCCAGGATGCCGCCCGGCCGCAGCGCCCACCGGGCGCGCTTGAGGCCCCAATTGTCGTAGAGGCGGTCGTTCGCCTTGCGCATGAGCCCCTCCGGGCCGTTGTCGACGTCGAGCAGGATCGCGTCGTAGCGCTCCGGGCCGGCCTGGATCAGGCGGTTGACGTCGGCCTCCTGGAGGTCGACCCGCGGATCGTCCAGGCAGCCGGCGAAGACGTGGGCCAGCGGCCCGCGCGCCCAGGCGACCACCGCCGGCACCAGCTCGGCCACCACCACCCGCGCCTCGGCGCCGAGATTGTCGAGCGCGGCCCGCAGGGTGAAGCCCATGCCGAGGCCGCCGATCAGGATCCGGGCGCGCGGCCGGTCCTGGAGCCGCGCGCAGGTCATCGCCGCGAGCGCCACCTCCGAGCCGCTGCGCCGGTTGTTCATCAGCTCGATCGTGTCGGCGAGGATCGCGAACTCGTCGCCGCGCCGCATCAGCCGCAGGTCGGTGCCGCCGCCCGGCACGGAGCCGGTATCGAGATGAACCCAGGGTACCACGCGCGCGTCCTCGTTTGCCGGCGCCCGTCCCGGACGGGCGCGCGGAGGGATCGCGGCGGGAGCGAGGCGGCGCGCGGGCTCGGCAGTGCGCCCCGCGCAACCCCCCGCCCGACGCCGCACCTTGCCGCGACCGATTCCGGCGGCGTATCAGCACCTATGGCCAAGCGCATCAAGTCGAGACCGCAGGAGCGGGGCTCCGTTCTGTTCGATATCGTCTTCACGGACGGCTCACGGGCCTCGAACCGGCGCGTGCCGGCCGAGATCCTCGGCGGCCTGGACGGCGACGAGCCGGCCCGGCAGCTGATCGCCGAGCAGGAGGAGGAGATCGCCCAGAAGGCCGGACGGCCCGGCCGGGCGATCGAGAGCATGACGCGCTCGCCCGTCATCAAGCCGAAGCCGATCGTCTGACCCGAGGGGTCACGCGCTCTCGGCCAGCCGGCGCGCCACCTCGTCGCGGAGCGCCTCGTTCATCGCGGTCAACCGGGCCTGCAGGCGCGTCCTCAGCCACGGGAACAGGCCGGGCGCGAGCAGGCCCGCGACAGTCTGCGCCTGGACGAGGCGGACGCCCTCGGCGGTCTCGATGATCTGGACATCGTGGTCGGCGATGAGCAGGGGCGGCATCGCGACGCCGCCGCGCCACGTCAGCCGCCGGCCGGGCTCCCAGCAGGTCACCGTCACGGGCACCGCGCGGTAGGCGCGGCCGTTCAGGGTCCGCTCCAGGCGCCAGCGCGCACCCTCGCGCCGGCGCCCCGTCGCCGTGCGGATATAGGGGTTCCACGCGGGGTAGGATTCCAGATCCGTCAGCACGGACCAGACCATCCCGGCCCGCGCGGGGATCGCGATCTCCGCGCTGCAGATCCTGCCGCCCGTCATGAATCCCTCCCGGCGATCCGGCGCCCGTTCGCGCCTGTCGTGCCCCCGCCTTCGAGAACGCGCATCGGCCGCCCGGCGGTTCAGACCGCGCCTTCGACCACCTCCAGCGCCCGCAGGATGGCGAAGCCGATCCGCTCGGCCTCGGCCTCCGCCTCGGCGGGGAGCAGCGCCACGGTCTCGACACCCGGCTCGCCCTCGGGGCCGACCACGATCCGGATGACGTCGCCCTCGGCCGCCGAGGGATCCCGGATCAGGCCGACCCGGTGGCCGGCCCCCGTGCCGACGACGCTCAGGGGCGCCTGCACGAGGTCGGGCTCCGGGTCCGGTGCGGGAGTGCGGGGCACGCCGAAGGCGGGGCGGATGACGTTGTCGTCGGACATGCGGAACCCAGTCTCCGTTGGTCGGCGGGCGCCTGCGGGGGCGGCGCTCAGGCCTGCGCGATCCGGGCCGCGGACAAGCCGGCGGTCGCCAGAACCGCGTCGGCCAGGACCTCCAGGCCAGCCCCCGCCCAGTCCGGCGTGATGCTCTCGGCCTCGTTGTGGCTGATCCCGCCGTGGCAGGGGCAGAACAGCAGGGCCGCCGGCACCGCGCGGGCGCAGTAGACCGCATCGTGGTAGATCGCCGTGGGCATGCGCGTCCAGGCATGGCCCCGCGCCTCGGCGGCCGCCTGGACGCGGTCCACCAGGACCGGATCGAACGCGGTCGGGGGCGCCCGCCAGAAATCCTCCACCCGGATCGTGACGCCGCGCTCCGCCGCCAGGGCGTCGGCCCGGGCACGGATCCGCGTCCGCATCGCCTCCAGCTGCCCGGTATCGCCGTGGCGGGTATCCAGGCTGAACCAGACCCGGCCGGGGGTGATGTTGCGGCTCGAAGGCTCGGCGGTCAGCACGCCCACGGTGGCGCGGCCGCGCTCGCCGCCTTCGCCGACCGCGTCGCGGGCGATGTCCTCCAGGGAGGTGATCAGCGCCGCCGCGGCCATCATCGCGTCGCGCCGGCCGGCCATCGGGCTGCCGGCATGGGCTTCCTCGCCCAGCACGGTGATCTCGTACCAGATCTGCGCGAGCGCCCGGTCGACCACCCCGATGGTCAGGCCGGCATCCTCCAGGCGCTTGCCCTGCTCGATATGCAGCTCGAAATAGGCGCCGATCCCGCGCAGCGCCGCCGGATCCGCCTCGCCCTGCCAGCCGATGCGCCGCAACTCGTCGCCGAACGCGTGCCCGGCGAGGTCCCGGGTGGCCAGGATGTCGGCCTCGGGGACGATGCCCATGGCGACCCCGCTGCCGCTCATCGGCGGGGCGAAGCGCGCGCCCTCCTCGTTGCACCAATTGATCAGCAGGAGCGGGGCCTCGGTCTCGATCCCGGCCTCGTGCAGGGCGCGCATGATCTCGAGCCCCGCGAGCACGCCGAGGGGTCCGTCGAACTTGCCCCCCGTGGGCTGGGTGTCGAGATGGCTGCCGATGGCGACCGGCTTCCGACTCGGATCCCGCCCGGGCCGGTGGAAGACCATGGTGCCGACCCGGTCGACGGTGAGGGTCAGCCCCACCGCCTCGCCCCAGTGCCGGAAGAGGGCGCGGCCCTCGGCATCGCGGTCGGTCAGGGCCTGTCGGTCGTTGCCGCCGTTGGGGAGCGCCCCGATCCGGGCGAGGTCCATCAGGCTGTTCCAGAGCCGGTCCCGCGAGAGCGGAAGGTTGATGCGGTCCACCGTGCGATCCATCGGGCCTCTGCCGAACGCCTACCGGAAGGTCCAGGGTACGGCGCGCTCCGCCCCCGCGCCAGGGCGGGCCGGCGGGCATTCCGACGGTGGGAATACAGATTCCGGCGTGATCGGGGCGGCGACCGATCATTTGTGATCGATTGATCCCCGTCTGCGCGATGTGAAGTCGGTTCTTCGGTCGAATCGGGACGACCGAGGTTTGTCGAGGCCCGAATTGCCCCGAGCCCTGGATCGTCATCATCGGCAGTGAGACCGGCCGGACGGCTTCCGTGACCCCGTGTCCGAAGCTGTCGTGCGCCGGATCTTTTCAGTCGATACTGGACATCGGAGTTGCGGACGGCCCGTGTGGCGGATCAATCCGTCCGCGGCCGGACGATCATCGCTCTCAGCCGGCACGGGGGGATTTCCATGGTTCTGGCTTCCACGGCAGCCTCTGCCCTGCAGGCCGCCGGCTTCGTCGGAACCTGGGATACGGACGTCCCGGCCGGCCGTTCGGTGCTGGACGCGGGCGCGGCCGCCCTGCTGGCGGGGGATCCGAGGCTCGCCGGGATCCCGTTGCCGCTGGATGCCGCGCTCGTCCGCCTCCACCCGGCGGACCGGGACTGGGTCTTCGGCCGGATCCGCCATGTCCGGCGGACCGGCGGCCCGGTTTCCCTCGAGTTCCGCATCGTGACCGGGGCGGGGGAGACCCGCTGGATCCTCAACCGCGGCTGCCTGATGCCCGACGCGGCCGGCACGCTGCGCGGGCGCGGCGCCTATATCGACGTCACCGACCTCCACCTCCGGGCGACGCCGGTCTCGGATGGCCGCGGCGCCGACCTGGACGCCGCGGCCGACCACGGCATCCAGATCCATGCGGCGCTGGAACGCCACGGCGACCCCTATCTGCGGACGATCTCGGAGATGCTGCTTCTCGGGATCGGCCGCGCGCTGGCGCGCCGCAACCCCTGAGAGACCCGGGGTTTCAGGTCCGCCAGGGATGGGCCGGCAGCTCGGTGCGGCCGATGGCCTTGGCACCGGCCTCCGCGACGGTGTGGTCGTTCTCCACCGTCGAGCCGCTGACGCCGATGGCCCCCGACATCACGCCGTCGGCGTCGACGATCGGGATCCCGCCCGGGAATGTGATCAGGCCGTGGTTCGAGTGCTCGATCCCGTAGAGCGGGCCGCCCGGCTGGGACAGCTGGCCGATCTGGCCGGTCATCATGCCGAAGAACACGGAGGTCTTGGCCTTCTTCTGGGCGATATCGATCGACCCGACCCAGGCATCGTCCATGCGGTGGAACGCCTTGAGGTTGCCCCCGGAATCCACCACCGCAATGCACATCTGGGTGCCGAGTTCCACGGCCTTCGCCCGCGCGGCGGCGATGGCCTTCTCGGCCTGCTCGATCGTGACGTGCATGGGACACTCCCGTTGGCTTTGTCTGCGCGACTGCCTGTGACGGTTTGGCGCGTCTGGCGCAAGATCAACCGTAAGGTCAGCCGGCCCGTTCCCGGGCGGCGCGGACGCGGTCCAGGAGGTCGCTCGCCAGGGTGGCGCAGTCCGCGGCCCCGGGACAGGGACGCTTCCACACCATCCGCCCCTCGCGCAGGACGATCTCCTGTGC
>NZ_JBFUGA010000096.1:0-21659 GCF_056403155.1 Methylobacterium sp. P3_A11 | reverse complement strand
ACACCATCCACGGCGGGGCCGGCAACGACCACCTCTACGGCGGCAAGGGTGACGACACCGTCTACGGTGGCAAGGGTAACGACACCATCCACGGCGGGGCCGGCAACGACCACCTCTACGGCGGCAAGGGTGACGACACCATCTCCGGCGGCAAGGGCAACGACACCATCCASGGCGGGGCSGGCAACGACCACCTCTACGGCGGCAAGGGTGACGACACCGTCTACGGTGGCAAGGGCAACGACACCATCCAGGGCGGGGCCGGCAACGACCACCTCTACGGCGGCAAGGGTGACGACACCGTCTMCGGCGGCAAGGGCAACGACACCATCCACGGCGGGGCCGGCAACGACCACCTCTACGGCGGCAAGGGTGACGACACCGTCTACGGTGGCAAGGGTAACGACACCATCCACGGCGGGGCCGGCAACGACCACCTCTACGGCGGCAAGGGTGACGACACCGTCTACGGTGGCAAGGGTAACGACACCATCCACGGCGGGGCCGGCAACGACCACCTCTACGGCGGCAAGGGTGACGACACCRTCTCCGGCGGCAAGGGCAACGACRCCATCCACGGCGGGGCCGGCAACGACCACCTTTACGGCGGAAGCGGACCTGCGGACCATGGCCATGAGCAGATGCCGGCTCACCACGACATGGGTGGACACGTCGATGCTCACGTTCCCGATATGGGCATGTTCCACTGAAGTCAGCGATCGGCCAAACTCAACGGCCATAACCCCATGACTGCGTGCCTCGCCGGGTTCACCTGGCGGGGCACGACTTCGTTTGACGGCCGCGCGACCGGGCTTGATGGGATGTTGCAAGTCCGACCGATTCGGCAGTCGCCGGTGTGCATCCCGGTCAGTTCACGGCGCCACTCGCCGCGTGAAGCCTGCCTCCGTGATCTTCGTCACAGCCGGTCGCCGTGCGCGCGGCGATACTCGCCCTCAGAAGTCGAACTGACGGGAGGCAGCCATGAGACGCTCCACCGAACTACGCGTCAAATGCCAGATCTGGCGCGACTTGGATCTTCTCCTCGCACAGCGCGCTGCTCTTGACGCCCTGCCCAAGCGCGGAGCGTCCATCACGAGATCCGCTGCCAACCACTAGGCCGGTTGCGCGATCCGATGAAGCATCGCGCACGCCGAACTGACCGCTTGACGCGGATCGCACGATCGACCGCGCTCAGACCGCGTGGTCCGGCGAGCGGTCATCTACCGGCTATGGTGGCGCCGTGGCCGCGGCTTGCGCCCGGTTCGCGTCACGGTCACCCGAATCACGTTGGACATGACGGGTGGCTTGTGGGGGACGTGGTCTGCATCGGCGAGAACGAGTTGCAGACTGTGCGTGCCGAGCGGCAGCGTGACCAACGCCTCCGTCTGTCCGAGGCCGAAATGCAGGTGCTCGAAATCATTCGGGATCCGGTCATCGAGCGCGTGCAGGGAGGTATCGATCAGCAGATGGTGGTGACCTGTATTGGCCTTGTCGAAACCCGCCGGTGCCACACCCATTCCGGTCAGGCCGAAGCGGATGAGCGTCTTGCGTCCTACGACGTCGCCGTTGCGCGGCTGAACGAAGTACACGCGCGCTCCCGGCGGTGACGGGCGCTGTTGAATGGCACCTCCGCCCGTCGCGGCAGCGGGCTCTGCGGCCTGGGACGCGACCCGGACCTTGATGACCTCGGACGCGACAGGAGGATTATGCGGAATATGGTCCTTATCGGCGAGCAATAATTGAAGCGTGTGCTCGCCTGGCGTCAGCTCGATCTCGGCCTCGGTCTGCCCGGCGCCGAAATGCATGTGGTTGAAGTCATTCGGGATCGGCCGGTCCGCAGCCGGCATCGGCGTGTCGATCAGAAGATGATGGTGTCCGGAGTTCGGGCGATCCAGGCCCGCCGGCGCCACACCCATGTTCCGCAGGCCGAAATGGATCGTCGCCTTGGGCGGAAGGGTGCTGCCGTTCTTGACATCGACGAAGTAGACCGCTGCGCCTGACGGCGATGGCGTTGGGCCGCCTTTGCGCTCCTGCGCCGTTCCGGCGGAGGCGGTCAGCAGCAGAACAAGGGCCGCTCGAGGCAGGCCTGCCGCAATTGATTTCGCCGCATCAATCACATTGCCTCCTGCGCAACGCGCTGATCAGAGCTCACATTTCGATGGAGCGCGATGTCTTTTCGATTCGAGCGGGACGACGCTTGATCCATACAACGGCGTCGCTGGAATGGCAATTGAAACCTATTGATATCTTGTTTTGGGACAATGGCTGAGGAATGAGCGAAACTTCGGAATCGGCGATGATTGCGCTTCGGCCATTTCTACCTAAACTGCAGTTCTCGTTCGTCCGCTCATTGCGTGCAGGTCATCGTTCATGCCGGGACGGATCTATGTTGAGAGCCCTCCGGAGCTGACGCCTCGGGCAGGGTTACGCAGCCGCATCGGTGGAAGCGGCGTGCTGATCTTTCTGGTATTCCTCGCGCTGAGCGAACTGCTTCTGGCTGTGCGGCCAGGGCTGGCCCAGAACCCGATCGGAGCCGGGCGGCGGTTTGCTCTGCTCATCGCCAACAGCCGCTACCCCGATGCCCAGGGTTCCTTGCCGACGATCATGAAGGACGGGCGCCTTCTCGCAGAAGAATTGCGGCGAAGTGATTTCGACGTCGACCTGCGCGAGAACCTGAGGCGAGAGGACGTTCAGGCGGCCTTGGAGGCATTTTATGCCAAGCTCAACGCCGGTGCGGCCGCCTTCGTGTACTTCGGTGGATACGGCATCCAGGTCGAGCGCCAGAGTTACCTGATCCCCGTCAACGCGCAGATCTGGTCCGAGACAGAAGTCCGCCGTGATGGCATCAGCCTCGATGCGATCCTGAGCGAGTTGAACCGTCGCGGCGTGCGCGTGAAGATCGCGGTGGTTGACGCGGCTCGGCAAAATCCCTTCGAGCGCCGATTCCGAGCCTCGTCCGCGGGTTTGGCGCCGGTCGACGCTCCGGAAGGGAGCTTGATCCTTTTCTCGGCCCCGCCGGGAAAGGTGGTGCGCGAGGATGACGGTGATGTCAGCCTGTTCGTGAGTGAACTCGGGAAGGAATTGCGCGCGCCGAACCTCACCGCGGAAGAGGCGTTCACCCATACCCGGATCGGGGTCTCGCGCGCGTCGAAGGCGGAGCGCGTTCCCTGGATCTCCTCGTCCTTGATCGAAGAGTTTCGTTTCGCCGTCGGGCCGGCCAACGCGCCACCGGTGATTGTGCCGGACCGCACCAGCAAGGCCGAGGCGCCTCCAGTCGTGCGTCGTCCGCCGTCCGATCCCGTCGCGCCGCCCCTGTCGGCGCCTTCCACGAAACCGCCCCCGCCGGCCGTCCCGCAGACTGCGGCGGCCTTGCCTGTTCCAGGCCTGCCAGCCCCACCGCCGTCTCAGGCGCCGATGCAGGAGGGCGGTCAGACGGCGGGACAGAGCCTGCGGGATTGCGAGATGTGCCCCGAACTCGTCATCCTGCGGGCGGGGACGTTCGAGATGGGCGCCGGCGCTCAGCCGTTCGACCGTCCCGTCCATCGGGTGACGATCCCGCGCCCATTCGCGATCGCACGCCGGGAGACGACCATCAACGAGTGGCGCAGCTGTGTCGAGGCGGGGGCCTGCAAGTACCGGCCGAAGGTCGTGGACGGGCAGGCCGGCACGCAGCCGATCACGAACGTGAGCTGGTTCGACGCGCAGGAATATGTCGCTTGGCTCAGCGCGCTGACGCGGCGGACCTACCGCCTGCCGAGCGAGGCGGAATGGGAGTACGCCGCGCACGGCGGCACCAGCACGGCCTTCTCCTGGGGGGCTCAGGTCGGCGACAGCAAGGCCAATTGCCGCGAGTGCAGCCGGACTGGCGGCCACGAACTGTCCAGCGTCGCGAGCTTCGCACCGAATGGGTTCGGCCTCTTCGACATGGCGGGCAACGCGGCCGAATGGGTTGAGGATTGCTGGAACGATTCTTACCGAGGCGCTCCGCAGGATGGCACGGCTTGGCTCACCGGAACCTGCAGCCAGCGGGTGCTTCGGGGCGGTTCCTTCGATAGTTCGGCCAGCTATGTGAAGCCTTCGGCGCGTTTCCGGTACGATGCCGATGTCCGGTACTATGCCAACGGGTTCCGGGTGGCGCGCGCTCTGCCGTGACGGCGCGCGGGCTCGCTCACCGTCGGGACGCAGTCCGGCCCGTCATCGGATCACGTGCACGAAGGCTCCTGTGCCATGCGGGTCAGCGCCTTGGCATCGAGGAGCACGATACAGCCCCGGCGCAGGTCGATGTACCCAGCGCGGCGCCAGACCTGCAATTGACGGTTCACGCTCTCGCGCGTGCCGCCCACGAAAGCGCCCAGTTGTTCCTGGGAGATCTGGATCTCGTTGCCGAAATCCTCGGCCAGCACCGCCAGGCGGCGGGCGAGCCGGACTCCCAGCGACAGCGTGGCCAGTTCATTCATCTGGCCGGCGATGTATCGGATCCGGCTGCAAAGGAGACCGATCAACCGGATGGCGACGTCGGGCTCGCGGGTGAGGTAGGCGAGAAGATCGGAACGGCGCAGGACGAAAACCTCGCTCGCCTCGACGGCCACGGCATCGGCCGTGCGCTCGTTTCCGTCGAGAAGGGCAATCTCACCGAACAGGTCGCCGGCCCCAAGGCTGTTGAGCACGATGCGTCGCCCGGCCTCGGTCCCGATTTCGATTCGGATTTCCCCGCGCCTGATTCCGTAGAGCGTGTCACCAGGGTCACCGACCTGGAATAAGATTTCGCCCGCTCGCAGCATGCGCGCCGTCGCCATCTCGGCAAGACAGTCAATCACCTCCGGGCCGAGGTCCGCGAACAGCGGGTTCACGCGCAGAAGCGGACCGAAACCAGAGCCTTTCGACATCACCGCCACCCCAAGAACGAAAGAGCGTCAGATTCTCACGCGAACGCAGGTGATCGCGCAACGGCTTGTTTTCAGTTGCCCATTTTTCCTTGTTCGACCATGCTGGCTATAGAGCATTCGATGGCGATTCACGTCACCTATTGTGGGGACAAGCCGTCCCTGCCAGCCCGGTATTGCGGAGTCTGCCGATGCGGACGGAGGGCGCACTCTCGTCGGCGCCGAGCTTGACTTGGCGAGGCAGCCTGTTCCGCAAATACGTCCTGACGCTCGTAAGTCTCGTCGCCCTGGTTCTGACGATCAACGCGACCGTGGAGACCTGGTTTTTATATCGGGAAACCGTCGAGCGCGTCGCCCGCGTCCAGGCCGCCTTCGCGGTCAGCGCGACGGCGGCCGTCGAAGACACGCTGGCGGAGATCGAGCGACAGGTGGGTTGGGTGACACGGGCAAGCGCGCAGAGCCTCGCCCAACACCGCGAGGATTACGTTGCGCTTCTCGAC
Source organism: Methylobacterium sp. P3_A11 (assembly GCF_056403155.1). Lineage (NCBI taxonomy): Bacteria > Pseudomonadati > Pseudomonadota > Alphaproteobacteria > Hyphomicrobiales > Methylobacteriaceae > Methylobacterium > Methylobacterium sp. P3_A11. The sequence continues at coordinate 16,276 of NZ_JBFUGA010000096.1, read as the reverse complement.
CAGACACCGATCGTCCTGACGCTCGCCTTTTTCGATGACGAAGGCCGCGAGCGTGTCCGAGCCAGCCGGCCGGACAGCCCTGATCCCATACCATCGGATGATCGTGGGCCAGTCCCGCAGCACAAGGGATTTCAGAACCTCCAGATCGTCGGGGGCGAGATCTACGCAAACCTTCTCCTGCCGCATCCGGGCGCGGGGACGGGCGCCACTCTGGCCCGTGTCCGGCTGACCGCCTTGACGGGGAGCCTCCCGTCCGCGACCGCCGGTGTCGGAAGCTACGTCGACCTCGTCACGCCGGACGGGATCAGCGTGGCCCGCTCCGACAAGAGCCCGCATGCGACGGGCGATCGCCTGACCCTGCCGACACCCGGTTCGGTCGCCTACGTCTCCGATGGCGCGGGACAGCCGATCCTGGCCACGCAATACGCCCTCGCTGCCCTACCCGCCTCGCTCGTCGTCGCGCAGCCCCTGAGCGAAGCGCTGGCGCCTGTGCGCGACCTGCTCATCCGGCTCGTCTGGCTTCTCGCGTTCGGCCTCGTCGTTGCGATCTGCGCCAGTCTCCTTTTGGCCCGCCGCATGCTGGTGCCGATCCGCGCGCTGCATGCCGGGGCCGAGCACTTCGCGGCCAACCGCTTCGAGCACCGCATCGCCGTGCGCACGGGCGACGAGTTTGAGGCGCTGGCGACGCGCTTCAACACCATGGCCGACGCACTCTCGACGTCTTATGCGCGGCTTGAGAGCGAGATCCAGCGACAGACCCGGGATCTCGCCCGCTCCGTCAGCGAATTGCGGRCTCTCGAGGAAACCGGGCGCGCGATCGTCGCCTCCCTTCAGATCGAGGACGTCGTGCGGGCGATTGCTGCGCGGGCCGCGACTCTCGCGGGTTCCGACGCCAGCGCCGTCTACTTGGTCGAGGCACCCGGCGAGACGTTCCGCCGCGCGGGTGACCATGGTCTGCCGCCCAGCGCGGTCAGCGACATACTGCCCGCCAATGCCCTGGACAAAGCCGGCGACGCTGCGGCCGAGGTCATCCAGGTCCGCGACCTGTCCATGATCGGCGGACTTCTCACAGGCGTTGCGGAAGGATTTCAAGCCGCCACGCTCATCAATCTCGCCGACAGCGACGGCCGCCTGGGCTTCCTTCTCCTGCTCGCCCGAGACGCCGCCGCGCCCTTGGGCAGTTCCGAGCATGTCCTGCACACCTTCGCGCATCAGGCTGCTCTCGCGATCCGCAACGCGCGTCTCTTCCAAGAGGTCGACGAGAAAGGCCGACAGCTCGCCGCCGCAGATCTCCACAAGACGCAGTTCTTCGCCAACATGAGCCATGAGCTCCGCACACCATTGAACGCCGTGCTGGGCTATTCGGAGCTCCTGGCCGACGGGCTTTACGGTCCGCTCAGCGAGAGGGCCAGCGAGGCCCTGGAGCGTATTCAGATCAACGGCCGCCACCTGCTGAGCCTGATCAATGACGTTCTCGACTTCACGAAGATCGAGGCTGGCTTGCTCACGCTTGATGTCCAGGATTACGCGCTGGGTGCCTTGATCGAATCCGTAACGGTGGCGGCTTCCTCGCTGGCCCAGGCAAAGGGCCTCGTCCTGAAGACCGACGTCCCGCAGACATTGCCTATCGGACAGGGCGATGAGCGGCGGCTCACGCAAGTGCTCATGAATCTCGTGGGCAACGCCATCAAGTTCACGCAATCCGGCTTCGTAGAGGTGTCTGCGCAAGCCGTCGACGATACCTTCGTCATCAAGGTTTCCGATACCGGACCCGGTATCGCACCAGTCGATCAGGCCCGGATATTCGATGAATTCCAGCAGGTGGACAGCTCGAGCACGCGCCAGCAGGGCGGTACGGGTCTGGGTCTCTCGATCACCCGGCAACTCGTCCTCCTGCATGGCGGCCGGATCGAGGTGCGATCGGAGTTGGGACAGGGTGCGGTGTTTCAGGTGACCCTTCCGATCCGGACGGCTGTCGAGAGGAAGAAGGCCTCATGAAGCGGATACTGATCGTTGAGGATACGGAGGACAATCGGCGCATCCTGCGCGACCTTCTCTCTGCTGCCGGCTATGGCATCGTCGAGGCTCCGGATGGGCAGCGAGGCGTCGAGGTGGCACAAGCCGAGCAGCCCGACCTCATCCTGATGGATATCCAGCTTCCCGTGATGGATGGTTACGAGGCCGCGCGGCGCCTGAAGGCTGATCCGTCGACGCGTCACATCCCGGTCGTTGCCGTGACCTCCTACGCCCTTTCGGGCGACGAGGACCGAGCCCTCGCCGCGGGCTGCGACGGCTATGTCGCCAAGCCGTTCAGCCCGCGCAAGGTCCTGAGCCTCGTTCGCCAGATGCTCGTTGACGTCTGAAGCGGAGCGGAGGCCGTGCCGGCGCATATCCTCGTCGTTGACGACAATCCAGAGAACTTGGAGATCCTGCGCGTCCGCCTGGAGGCGCAGGGTTACGAGGTTGGGCTCGCACCGGACGGCGAAACGGCCCTGGCGCGGGCCGCTGCCCAACCGCCGGACCTTATCCTTCTCGACGTGATGATGCCGCGCCTCAGCGGACTGGATGTTCTGCGTCATCTCAAGACGGATGAGGTTCTGCGCTACGTCCCCGTCGTGCTGCTCACCGCGCGCGTAGAGACGCGCGACGTCGTCGAGGGGCTCGATGCCGGCGCGGATGAGTATTTGACGAAACCTTATGAGCATGCGGCTCTGATGGCGCGGGTCCGCTCGATGCTGCGCCTAAAAGCGCTGACCGACACAGTCCGCGCGCAGGCGCGCGAGCTTGAGGATCAGAAATCGGCGCTCGCCGAGGCAAACCGTGATCTCGAGAGCCAAGTCGCCGTCAAGGCCGCCGAGCTCCAGCGGATCGGCCGATTGCGGCGGTTCCTCTCACCCCAGATCGCCAACCTGGTCGCCGCAGATCGCGACGACCACGCGCTCTTGCAGCCGCACAGGCGCGAGATCACGGTGGTGTTCTGTGACCTGCGCGGCTTCACGGCCTTCACGGATACGGCCGCGCCGGAAGAAGTGGTCGCGGTCCTTCGCGAGTATCATGCGACTGTCGGCCAAGCCGTATTCCAATACGAAGGAACCTTGGAGCACTTCGCCGGCGACGGCATCATGACCTACTTCAATGATCCCTACCCGTGCCCAGAGCACACCGAACGCGCGGTGCGCATGGCCTTTGCTCTCCGCGAACGCGTCGGCAGCCTGTCCCGGCAATGGGAATCGCGCGGCCATTCGATCGGTTTCGGGCTGGGTCTCGCCCGGGGCTACGCGACCCTCGGTCAGTTCGGTTTCGAGGGACGCTTCGAATACGGGGCTCTCGGAAGTGTGACCAATCTGGCTTCCCGCCTCTGCGACGTGGCCCAGGCGGGGCAGATCGTGGTGAGCCGCTCCGTGTTCAGCGCTGTCCAGGCAGTCGCACGAGCGCGCCCACTGGGCGACCTGCCGCTCAAGGGCTTCCTGCGTGAGGTTGCGGCATTCGAGCTCGTGGACTTGTCGGAGGATCGGCCCGACCCCTGACCCGGTTTCAGCAGAGAGTTCCGTTGCCCGTCCAGCCCACAGATAGCCTGCGAGCCTCATGATCGTGGGCGTGTGCGCATATCGCTTATCGCACGCTCCCGATCCGGAAGAGGATCCGCGAAGGATGATCGGCCGCTCAGACGCTCAGAACGCTCTTGCCGAGATGCTCGTTGATCCTCATCCGCGCCAGGACCGGTGCAGCGATCAGGGCTTCGCAATGTGCCGATCACCATCAGAAATTTGCGCCGCCGAACGATCTGACGCCCCATCAGCCCGACTTGAAACCCGCCCCCTGCATCAGCCGGGTCTCGCCTGCCTGCAGGCGAGCCTGCGTTATCAGACCGTCCTGCATGCTCTGAAGGGCGACCGGCAGGGCCGCGGCAACCTCAAACGGCAGGTCCGCAGGTAGTGGTAGGATCCGCCCGCGATCCGCCGCAGCTTACTGTGCCGAGCGACCGGCATCCGAGCCTATCACGCGACTGCCGGGATGGAGGCCGGTCACGGAAGTTCTGACCGTCACCACCTCCCGGCCCATCGCAGCCCCGGATCGCTCCGGCGTCTCCGATCCCATCGTGCTGTTGCCCCTCGGCAACTTCGAGACCGGCGCAGTTAAGGGCTGCCGCCCCGGCCCCGACGAGAACCTCCTCGGGCTTCGGCATCGGGGCGCTGACGTCGGCGATGCTCTGTCCTTCCGGCCCGACGACGATGGCCTTCATCCGGGCATCGGCCGAACTCATGCGGCGATCCTCAGCGAGGACCGCACCGGCGGGCAGACCGTGTAGCGCCGCGACCGCCGGGAGGAGGCGTCGATTTACGTCCACGGGTCCCTCCTGCCGATGTTCCAGACCGTCGGCGCGCGGCATCGGCAACGCTGACTGGCATGCGCCTGATTTGGCTCAGACGCGTGAGTTGAAACCGCTCAATGTAATTCCGCATCGACCGGCCACGATCGGCCTCTGCGTCGTGACTGCAGATTCTGCTCTGTGGTGCTCCTCCAACTGCATGTGAACCGGGTCACAGAAGGTCACGACGAAAAGGATTTTCTTTGCCGAGCCGCCAATAAGGGCTGCTACTGCGGAGAACTTCCATGACATTCAATCGTCCTCTCCTCGCCTTGAGCCTCGCCATTCCGCTGACGCTCTCCGTGACTGGTTCAGCATCCGCCTTCGGCTTCAGCGATCTCAATCCGCTCAAGATCGCGAAAGGCGCCGTGAAGGAAGTCAAGAAAGCCACCAAGACCGTCAGCAAGACGGTCGAGAAGGGCGCAAAGTCTGCTGGCAAGACTGTGGAACGGGGCGCGAAGAGCATTGGTCGCGCCGCTGAAAGCGTCGGCCAGGATGCCATCAAGACCGCGAAGGCTGCGCCGAAAGCGTACATGAACGTCGCTAAGCCCGTCGGGGTAGCGGTTTCAAAGTACTATCACGCGGCTGGAAAGATCATCGAGAATACGCCTTTGAAAGTCTTCAAGCCGCTGGCCGATGACGTGGCCAAGGCCGCGCGCACCAAGGAAGCCAAGATCGGCGCAGCAGTCGGCGTCGGCTTGCTCACCGCCGGCGGCGGAACGGCCGCGCTGCTACACAGTGGCGGGACGGCCGCAGGCGCTGGTGCGATGACTGCCTATTACGGAAAGCAAGTGTACGTCAAAGGTCGCGCCGTCGCCAAAGACTACCGGCAGCATGGGATGAAAAAAGCCAGCGATACGTTCATGACCGCTTACCAGCAGCGACGTAAGGAGGTCAAAGACATGCAGGATTACAGTCGGCGCTGAGATGATTCCGACGCAGCGTGCCCCTCCGAGGAAATCTGAGGGGCACTTTTACTATGTTTTCAATTCAGATAAATCGATTATTTGGAATACGAATGACGATGGCTGAGATCGACAAGATACGGGTGAATAACTACCGCCGATGAATCGGGCACGATGGCACCAACAATGCCGATGGCCCTGTGTAGGGCAGTGACGAAACCATCCACTGGAGCGTCGACGTCTTGCTGATGCGGGCGGTGCAAAAGCCGACGAGTGGAGAAGCTTCTCTTTCGAGAAAAGCTGGAGATGTTTGCCGTGGAAGTCTACGCGGCCGTTCGGCAGTTCGTGTTCATCGAGGGCAACTCTCGGCGTGAGTCGGCTCAGGTATTCGGGCTGAGCCGAGAGACGATCGCCAAGATGTGCCGGTTCTCTCTGCCGCCGGGCTACACGCGAACCAAGCCAGTCGAGAAGCCGAAGCTCGGGTCTCTTCTGCCGGTAATCGCGGCGATCCTGGAAACGGACCGAAGCGCGCCGATCAAGCAGCGGCACACGGCCAAACGGATTTTCGAGCGGCTGCGTGACGAGCACGGCTATGCCGGCGACTACATGGTGGTGAAGGACCACGTGCGGATCTGCCGGGCACAGGGGCGGCAGACTTTCGTGCCGCTCGCCCATCCGCCCGGCCATGCCCAGGTCGATTTCGGCGAGGCGGTGGCCACGATCGGCGGCGTGCGCCGAAAGATCCATTTCCTCTGCATGGACCTGCCGCACTCCGACGCCTGCTTTGTGAAGGCGTATCCCCGGGAGACGACTGAAGCCTTCCTCGACGGGCATGTCGTCGCCTTCGCCTTCTTCGCGGGCGTGCCGCTATCGATCTTGTACGACAACACTAAGATCGCGGTGGCCAAGATCTGCGGCGGCGGACAGCGAGAGCGCACCCGCGCCTTCACCGAGCTGGTGAGCCACTACCTGTTCCGGGATCGCTTCGGGCATCCGGGCACGGGCAACGACAAGGGCAAGGTTGAAGGGCTGGTCAAGTTCGCCCGGTCCAACTTCATGACCCCGCCCCGGAGACCGCCTCGTTCGAGGCGCTGAACGCCGATCTGGAGCGCCGCTGCCGGGCGCGGCAGGACGAGCGCGCTGGTCGGCAAGCTGAGAACATCGGCACGCGGCTCCTGGCCGACCGCGTGGTCCTGCGAGCCCTGCCGGAGATGCTGCTGGAGCCATGCGAGAAGTGGGCGGCGCGCGTCTCCTCGACCGCGCTGGTGCGCTACCACGGCAACGACTACTCGGTGCCCCCGGCCTACGGCTTCCGGGACGTGCTGGTGAAGGGCTTCGTCGACGAGGTCGTGATCCTGTGCGGCGGGATCGAGATCGCCCGGCACACGCGCAGCTACGGCACCGGGATGTTCGTCTCCGATCCGCTGCACTACCTGGCCCTGATCGAGACCAAACCGAACGCCCTGGACCAGGCCGCCGCGCCGCAGGGCTAAGATCTGCCCGAGGTTTTCCCGCTTCTGGAGGCGCGCATGGGCAACCGGGGCAAGCGCGAGTTCATCCAGGTGCTGCGCCTGATGGAGGCGATGCCCCAGACCGTGGTGGCCGCAGCCGCCACTTGGCGACCGTCTTCTGGTTGATCCCGTAGCGCTTCGCCAGCGCCCTCAGGCTCGCTTGATGGAGTGGACGGCCCCTGCACCCCGCGCGGGCGCTCGGTAGAGGGCTGTCGCCGTCCACCTCGTCAGGGAGCATCGACTATGAGCGTCGTCACCGTCGGGATCGATCTGACCAAGAACGTCTTCCAAGGGCACGGCGTCGATACCGAGGGCTGCGTCGTGATAAGGAAGAAGCTTCGGCGGTCGGAGGTTCTCCGGTTTTTCGAGTCCCTCCCGCGTTGCCTCGTCGGTATGGAGGCCTGTGCCACGGCCCATCACTGGGCTCGGATGTTGTCCGAGTTTGGCCACGTGGTGCGGCTGATGCCGCCGGCCTACGTGAAGGCCTACGTTCGTCGCCAGAAGAACGACGCAGCCGACGCACAGGCGATCTGTGAAGCTGTTATGCGACCGACCATGCGCTTCGTTCCGATCAAGAGTGCCGAACGGCAAAGCGTGCTCATGCGACATCGGAGTCGAGAACTCCTGGTCCGTCAACGCACTATGCTGATCAACGCCGTGCGCGGCCACTGCGCCGAGTTCGGCCTCATCGCTCCACAAGGTGCCTTGCGCATGGCCGACCTCGTAGAGCAGATCCGCTCGGCCGACGAGGCCCGCCTCCCGTCGATCGTAGAGTCCGCAGTGCCGCTGATGGTGGCGCAGGTCGAAGCTCGCATGGCACAGATCAATCGCCTCGGACGGGTGCTGCTGGCCTGGCATCGACAGGACGAGGCGAGCCAGCGACTGGCGGGCATTCCCGGCGTCGGGGTGATCACGGCTACCGCTCTGGCGGCCACCGTCACTGATCCGGCCCAATTCCGCTCAGGCCGCGAGTTTGCCGCCTTCCTCGGCCTCGTACCGCGACAGAACTCCTCGGGCGGTAAGGAGCGATGGGGCCGCATTTCCAAAATGGGAGACCGTTACCTCCGCAAGCTTCTGGTCGTGGGAGCGACATCGGTGATCCGCCGGGCTCGCACGAGCACACGCGGCGCCGCGGTATGGATCCAGTCGCTCTTGGAGCGCCGGCCAGCTCGGGTCGTGACCGTCGCCATGGCCAACCACACAGCGCGCATTGCCTGGGCACTGCTGGCACGTGGCGGCGTCTACCACGAGCCAAGCCACGCTTGATCGAATAGCTGCGGGTCCCTCCGCAGCTCTGGACTGGAAGGGTGCACGAGGGTTGATGGTGATCGGAACACGGCCGCAAGCCAGGCACTCCGCAGCATAGTCCGAGCGTCGTACTGGCTCGCTTGAACGGACCTGGTCAGCGGACTCCATCAGGGCCATCGGCGCCGCGCCGACAGGCCGGAAAGATGACCGCACCCGACCGATCGTCAGATCAGCCCGATATCACCCTTGCAGAGCAGGGGCCGTCCAAAGATGACTCTGCTGTATCGCTCGACGGACTGCCGCTGTCGTCGCGGCGCTCCCGTGAAGAACCTGGCCCATAGCGCATCCTTCCACTCCAACGTGAAGAGTGCACCCTCAAACCCTGGATCAAACAACTAGATCCTCGCGGTGCCTCACATGGCCTTGACCTATGAGCAATCCATGGCGGTGATGCGGGTAACTTACCATGCGCGAAGCAGGTGCCCGCCAGCCAACACGATGACGCCGAGGGTCACGATTGAAATGGCCAAATTCTGCGCCGATCCGGACGGACGGTAGGGACGACGCTGACTGGCGCGAGGCCGGAAGGCCACGACCTTCGGATCCGACAGGTGCTGGGTCAGGCTGTCTGGCAGGTTAGGCTTCGTGCGCCTCACTTCAGATAGCCCTTCGTTTTCAGGTGCGCGTTGGTTTGAGACATCATGTGGCAGACCGCCGCGCTTAGTCTAGGCGGCTTCTAGCCCGCTTGGTTCCGCAGTGGTTCCTGGAGCGACCAGAAACGACAAAGGCCGCGGAGGTGCGGCCTTGCAAGTCAATCAGATGGTTGGGAAAAACTGGAGCGGGCGAAGGGGTTCGAACCCTCGACACCAACCTTGGCAAGGTTGGTGTTTCGGTTGTGATCAGCTGTTGATAATGAGAGAGCCGCTGTGCCGGCATTCGGCTCATCGTCGACGTGCAAGCTTAAGTCGCGGCATCCTGGTCGTGTGAACGTTCGGCCTGCCCACTACTAACTGGACGGCCTCGCGGGACGTTCGTCTAGGGTCAATGCCGCTTTGTGCGTCACGACAGTAGCCCTTCACTCGCCAAGCGCGTGCAAGCTGCAGCCACACCCGCTGTCGAGATCGAGCTATGTGAGACGTCAGTGTGAGCCGCGCCAGCAATTTCCGCTACGTGGTTAAGTTTGCTGGCGCGCCCTACGGGAATCGAACCCGTGTTTTCGCCGTGAAAGGGCGACGTCCTGGACCGCTAGACGAAGGGCGCACTGGCTGGGCCGAGGTTCTATAGTCGGACCGGAGACGCCCGGCAACCGTTCATGCGCGGCACTGGTGCCACAGGGCTCAGGTTTGACCGCGCGCCGGCTTGGGGCGATGGAGGGCCATGCCTCAACATTCCCCTCGCATGACCCTCGTCCTCGGCGGGGCGCGGTCCGGCAAAAGCGCCTACGCGGAGGGGGTGATCGAAGCCTGCCCCGGCCCGTGGCTCTATCTCGCCACCGCGCAGGCCTTCGACGACGAGATGGTCGCGCGCATCGCCCAGCACCGCGCGCGGCGCGGCGGCGCCTGGCGCACCCGCGACGTGCCGCTCGCCCTGCCGGAGGCGGTCGCCGCGGCCGATGGACCGGTCCTGGTCGACTGCCTCACGCTCTGGCTCACCAACCTGATCCTGACGGAGGCCGACGTGGCGGAGGCGACGGCGCGGCTCCGCGCCGCCTGCGCCACCGTCCCGGGCCCGCTCGTGCTGGTCGGCAACGAGGTCGGGCTCGGGATCGTCCCCGACAACGCCCTCGCCCGGCGCTTCCGCGACGCCGCCGGCCGCCTCCACCAGCAGCTCGCCGCGCAGGCCGACCGGGTCGTGCTCACCGTGGCCGGCCTGCCGCTGGTCGTGAAGCCGCAGGCCCCTCAGACGCAAGCCCCCGCGAAAGGAGCCCCCGCATGAGCGACGACGCCGCGCGCCACCGCGAGAAGATGGAGAAGCGCAAGGCCGTCCAGGACGCCGAGGTGGCCGCCAAGACCCTCGAGAAGGGTCTCCTCCTCGTCCATACCGGCCCCGGCAAGGGCAAGAGCACGGCGGCTCTGGGGCTGATGCTGCGGGCGCTCGGCCGCGGCTGGCGGGTCGGCATGGTGCAGTTCATCAAGGGCGGCTGGGACACCGGCGAGCGCCACGCCGTGGCGGCCTTCGGCGACCGGGTCGTGTGGCACACCCTGGGCGAGGGGTTCACCTGGGAGACGCAGGACAAGGCCCGGGACATCGCCGCCTGCCGCCACGCCTGGGAGGTCGCCGCGGGCCTGATGGCCGACCCCACGATCCGCCTGCTCGTCCTCGACGAACTGAACATCGCGCTGCGCTACGAGTACCTCGACCTCGATGCCGTCGTCTCCGCCCTTCGCGCGCGCCGGCCGGACCTGCACGTCGTGGTCACCGGCCGCAACGCCAAGCCGGCCCTGATCGAGGCCGCCGACCTCGTCACCGAGATGGGCAGCGTGAAGCACCACTTCGCCGCCGGCGTGAAGGCGCAGGAAGGGATCGAGTTCTGAGCCCGAAGCGGACAAAGGCCCTGATGATCCAGGGCACCGGCTCCGACGTCGGCAAGTCGCTGATCGTGGCGGGGCTGGCGCGCGCCTTCACGGAGCGGGGCCTGAGGGTCCGGCCGTTCAAGCCGCAGAACATGTCGAACAACGCCGCCGTCACCGCGGACGGCGGCGAGATCGGCCGGGCGCAGGCGCTCCAGGCCCGGGCCGCCCGGGTGGCGCCCTCCGTGCACATGAACCCGGTCCTGCTGAAGCCGCAGAGCGAGGTCGGCGCCCAGGTGGTGGTGCAGGGAAGGATGGTCGCCACCGTGAAGGCGCGCGACTACCAGGCCTGGAAACCCCGGCTGATGTCCGCCGTGCTGGACAGTTTCGCGCAGCTCTCCGCGGAGGCCGATCTGGTGCTGGTGGAGGGCGCGGGCTCGGCCTCCGAGGTCAACCTGCGCGCGGGCGACATCGCCAATATGGGCTTCGCCCGGGCCACCGACACGCCGGTGGTGCTGGTCGGCGACATCGACCGGGGCGGGGTGATCGCGAGCCTCGTCGGCACGAAGGCGGTGATCGACCCGGAGGATGCCGCCCTGATCGCCGGCTTCCTCGTCAACCGGTTCCGCGGCGACCCGAGCCTGTTCGCCGACGGGATGCGGCTGATCGCCGAGCGCACCGGCTGGGCGGCGCTCGGCCTCGTGCCGCACTTCCCCGGCGCCGCGCGCCTGCCGGCCGAGGACGTGCTGGGGCTCGCCGGCTCGGAGGCGCGCGGGACGGGAGCCGTCACGGTGGCGGTGCCGGTGCTGCCGCGCATCGCCAATTTCGACGATCTCGACCCGTTGCGGGCGGAGCCCGGAATCTCCGTGGTCCTGGTCCGGCCAGGCACGCCGATTCCCTCCGAGGCCGCCCTCGTGCTGCTGCCGGGCTCCAAGACCACGATCGACGACTTGGAGCAGTTCCGCGCCGAGGGCTGGGACATCGACCTGCGCGCCCATGTCCGCCGGGGCGGGCGGGTGCTCGGCCTGTGCGGCGGCTACCAGATGCTGGGCAACAGCCTCGCCGACCCCCACGGGATCGAGGGCGCCCCCCGGACGGTGCCGGGCCTCGGGCTCCTCGCCGTCGACACCGTCATGACCCCCGAGAAGCGGCTCGCGGCGGTCACCGGCGCGAGCCTGCCGGACGGCGTTCCGTTCTCCGGCTACGAGATGCATATCGGCGCGACGGAGGGCCCCGACGCCGCCCGGCCGCTCCTGCGGCTCGCCGACGGGCGCCTGGACGGGGCGGTCTCGGCGGACGGGCGCGTGGCCGGGACCTACGTGCACGGCCTGTTCGCCCACGATGCCCAGCGGGCGGCGTGGCTGGCGCGCCTCGGGACGGTCTCGGAAGGCGCGGGCTACGAGGCCGGCGTCGAGGCGGCCCTCGACGGTCTCGCGCGACACATCGCGGCCCATGTCGACTGCGACCGCCTCCTGGCGCTTGCCCGGTAGGCCGCGACCGCACCAGGACTGACTCCGCGGAAGGCCGGTCCTCGCCACGAACGGCCGCGCGTGCCCGGAGGAACGCCCCATGCCGCCCACGCAATCCCCAGTCGGGGAAGATCTCGCCCCCGTCGAGGCGGATCTCGCCGCGAGCACCGTCCGCACCGTGACCCTGCGGCTGATGCCGCTCCTCGGCCTGCTCTACCTGATCGCCTATATCGACCGGCAGAACGTCTCCTACGCCAAGCTGGAGATGGTCGGCAGCCTCGGCCTCTCCGAGACCGCCTACGGGCTCGGGGCCTCGCTGTTCTTCCTCGGCTACTTCCTGTTCGAGGTGCCCGCCAACGTCTTCCTGGAGCGGGTCGGCGCGCGGGTCTGGTTCGCCCGGATCATGATCACCTGGGGGATCGTCACGGTGCTCCTCGGCTTCACCCAGGGCACGGCGATGTTCTACGCGCTGCGCTTCCTGCTCGGGGTCGCGGAGGCCGGCTTCTTCCCCGGCGTGCTGTTCGCCCTGACCCTGTGGTTCCCGCAAGGACACCGGGCGCGGATGATCGGCTGGTTCATGATCGCGAGCGCGGTGGCCAACGCGGTCGGCGCGGCGGTCGGCGGCGCGCTGCTCGGCCTCGACGGGGCGCTCGGCCTCCAGGGCTGGCAATGGGTGTTCCTGGCCACCGGCGTGCCGGCGATCCTGATGGCCGCGGTGGTGCTGGTCGTCCTGCCGGATGGCCCCGAGACCGCGCCCTGGCTGTCGCAGGCCCAGCGCGACTGGCTCGCCCGGACGCTGCGGGCCGAGCGCGAGGATGGCGGCCATGTCGACCACGGCAACCCGTTCGCCGCGCTCCTCGACCGGCGGGTGCTGATGCTGGCCGGCGTCTACGTCTCCCTGCCGCTCGCCGCCTACGGCCTCGGCTACTGGCTCCCCACCGTGGTGAAGGGATTCGGCGTCTCGAACCTCACCAACGGCTTCCTCAACATCATCCCCTGGATGGTCACGGCCTTCGCGCTCTGGTGGGTGCCGCGCCACGCCGCCCGCACGGGGGCGCAGGGCAACGCCCTGACCTGGCACGTGGTCGGGCCGGCGCTGGTCGGGGCGGCGGGCCTGGCGCTCTCCGTCGTCCTGCCGGGCAACGCCGTGAAGTTCGCCTGCCTGTGCGTGGCCGCGGCCGGGACCTTCGCGGCCCAGCCGGTCTTCTGGTCGATGCCCGGGACCTTCCTGCGCGGCGCCTCGGCGGCGGCCGGGATCGCGGCGATCAACTCGGTGGGCAATCTCGGCGGCTTCGTCGCCCAGAACGCCGTGCCGTTCATCCGCGACCAGACCCAGAGCGACCTCGTCCCGATGCTGTTCCTGGCCGCCTGCCTGGCCCTGGGCGCCGGGCTGATGTTCGTGGTGCTCTCCGCCCTGCGCCGGGACGCGGCCCGGCGCGCCGGGCCAGCGGCGGTGCGGGCGGCCTGAACACGGGCCGGACTCGTGCGTTATCCTTCCTCAAGCCGGCGTGACCGGCAGGATGATGCAGACCCGCAAGCCCGCGGGCCATCGTCGAGGAGGGCACCGCGATGAGTCAGGGATTTCCGCTCATGATCCTCGCCTTCGGGACGCTCGGCGGCATCTGGTTCCTGGCCGCAGCGGCCCGGAAGCAGGTCGCCGACCTGAAGGGCAATCCCGAGCGTTCCAGCGTGATCCAGCACCACGGCGGCGCCCCGCGCCCGAACATGCCGGGCACCGAGCACTGAGGCGCCGTCAGCCGGCGGCGATCCGCCGGCAATGGTCGAGGGCGGCGCCGATCAGGTTGTCGCTGGCCTCGGGCGTCCGGAACGCCGAATGCGCCGAGAGGGTGACGTTGGGCAGGGACGCCAGCGGGTGGTCCGCCGGAAGGGGCTCGACGGTGAACACGTCGAGCCCGGCCCGCGCCACGTGGCCGGTGCGCAGGGCCGCGACCAGGGCGTCCTCGTCGAGCACCGCCCCCCGGGCGGTGTTGATCAGCATCGCGCCGGGCTTCATGGCGGCGATCCGCGCGGCCGACAGGAAGCTGCGGGTCGAGTCGGTCAGGAGCAGGTGGAGCGAGACCACGTCGCTCTCGGCGAGCAGCGGCTCGAGCGGGACGAAGTCGACGCCGGGATGGGCCTTCGGGGTCCGGTTCCAGGCGAGCACCCGCATGCCCGCGCCGCGGCACAGCCGCGCCATCTCGGCCGCGATCCCGCCGAACCCGACGAGGCCGACGGTCTTGCCGGTGAGCTGGATCCCCTCGGTGCGCAGCCAGGATCCGGCGCGCATCGCCCGGTCCATCTCGGGCAGGCCGCGGGCGGCGGCCCACATCAGCGCGAAGGCGCATTCGGCCACCGCCGTGTCGCCGTAGCCCTTGATGGTGTGGACCGTGATGCCGCACGCGGCCGCGAGGGCCTCCGGGTCCATGTAGCTGCGGGCGCCGGTGCCGAGGAACACCACGTGCTTCAGGCCACCGCAGGCCCGGGCCACGTCGCCGGGGAGGGAGGTGTGGTCGATCACCGCGATCTCCGCCCCGGCCAGGATGCCGGGCAGGTCCGCCGGGGTGATGCCGGGATCGGCGTGGATCGCGAAGGGCGGATCGTCCGGCCGCAGCAGCCGCCGGGCCACCGCCGCCAGGGTCTCGTTGGCATCCACGAACACCGCGCGCATCGGGGTCTCCCTGTCCGATCCCGTCACGATGCGCCGGGCGCGCGGGCCGTGCCAAGGCCCGAGCGGCCGCTTGCGAGCGGGTCAGCCCGCCAGCGCCAGGGACACGGCGAGCAGCCCCAGCACGAGCCCACCCTGAAGCCAGCAGGCGGTCCGGTAGAGCGCCAGCGCCCGGGCGATGTCGTCGGCGGTCGCCTCCGCGCGGCCGTCGCCCATATGGGCGTCCGGGACGAGGGTGCCGTCATAGACCCGCGGTCCCGCGAGTCGCAGGCCGAGTGCCCCGGCCATGGCGGATTCGGGCCAGCCGGCATTGGGCGAGCGGTGGCGGCGCGCGTCCCGGGCCATCGCCTGGAAGGCCCCGCCCGCGTCGGCGCCGCGCAGGGCGGCCGCCAAGGCAAGCAGCAGGCCCGCGAGCCGCGAGGCCGGCAAGTTCACCCCGTCGTCGAGCCGGGCCGCCGCCCAGCCGAACGCTTCGTAGCGCGGGGTCCGGTGGCCGATCATGCTGTCGGCGGTGTTGATCGCCTTGTAGAGCGCACCGCCCGGCAGGCCGAGGCAGCCGATCCAGAAGGCCGGCGCCACGATCCCGTCGGAGAAGTTTTCCGCAAGGCTCTCGATCGCGGCGCGGCAGACCGCCGGTTCGTCGAGGCGCTCGGGGTCGCGCCCGACGATCATCGCCACCGCCCGGCGCCCGGCCTGCAGGCCGCCGGTGCGCAGGGCCGTCTCCACGGCGGCGACGTGCTGGTGGAGGCTGCGCTGCGCCGGCAGGCTCGCGCAGATCAGGCCGAGGAGGAGCAGGGCGGGGAGGGGGCCGGTCAAGCCGGCGAGCCCGGTCAGCGCCCAGGCCACCGCGCCCACACCGGCGAGCAGCAGCGCCAGCGCGCCGCAGCCGGCGATCCGCCGCCGGCGGTCCGAGCCGCGGTTGAGCCCGCGCTCCAGGGCGGCGATCAGCCGGCCGATCCAGGTGACAGGGTGGCCGACGGCCCTGTAGAGCGCGTCCGGATAGCCGGCCGCCGCCTCGATCCCGAGGGCGAGGATGAGGACGGCGAGCGTGTCGGCAAACGTACCGGGCAGATGGACCATTCGGTGTGGAGCGTTCCCGCGGGTGAGGTCGCCCCGATCGCCCATGGCGGCGATCTCGGCGGACTCCGACAAGCCTTTCCCGACGCGCCGGAGCCCTGGCTCGACCTCTCGACGGGGATCAACCCGGTCCCGTACCCCGTGCCGCCGGTGGAGGCCAGCGCCTGGACCCGGCTGCCCGAGGCGGCCGAGGTTCACGCCCTCCGGGCGGCCGCCGCCGCGGCCTACGGGGCACCGGATGCCGATCACGTCGTGCCCGCGCCCGGCACCCAGATCCTGATCGAGACCCTGCCCCGGCTCCTGGCGCCGACCCGGGTGGCGGTCGTCGGCCCCACCTATGCCGAGCACGCCGCCGCCTGGGCGCGGGCCGGGCACGCGGTCGCGGCGGTTTCGAGTCTCGATGCCCTCGGCGACGCCCGGGTCGCGGTGGTCGTCGATCCCAACAACCCCGACGGGCGGACCCATCCCCTCGCCGAGCGCCGCGCCCGCGCCGCGGCGCTCGCCGCCCGCGGCGGCCTGCTG